>CAZDSL010000408.1:0-2716 GCA_964507655.1 uncultured Mycobacteriaceae bacterium
GCCACGACATCGAGCACGAGATCGACGGGTTCGTCGTCAAGGTCGACGACATGGCCATGCACGACGAGTTCGGTGAGACGGCCCGCGCGCCGCGCTGGGCGATCGCGCTGAAGTTCCCGCCCGAGGAGGTCAACACCCTGCTGCTCGATGTGCGGGTGGGGGTGGGGCGCACCGGGCGGGTCACGCCGTTCGCGCTGATGAAGCCGGTGAAGGTGGCGGGCTCGACGGTGGCGCAGGCCACCCTGCACAACGCCTCGGAGGTGGAGCGCAAGGGCGTGCGCATCGGCGACACGGTGGTGCTGCGCAAGGCCGGCGACGTCATCCCGGAGGTGCTCGCCCCGGTGGCGGACGCGCGCCGCGGCGACGAGCGCGGCTTCGTCATGTCCACCCACTGCCCCGAGTGCGGCAGCCGCATCGCGGCGGGCAAGGAGGGCGACGTCGACCTGCGCTGCCCCAACAGCCGCCACTGCCCCGCCCAGCTGCGCGAGCGGCTGTTCCACCTGGCCGGGCGCGGCGCGTTCGACATCGAGATGCTCGGCATGGAGGGGGCCGCCGACCTGCTCGCCGCCGGCGTCATCGCCGACGAGGGCGACCTGTTCACCCTCGACGAGAAGGCGCTGCGGCGCACCGACGTCTACACCACCAAGAGCGGGGCCGTCTCGGCCACGGGCAAGCGGCTGCTCGAGCACCTCGCCGCCGCGCGCGACCAGCCGCTGTGGCGGGTGCTGGTGGCGCTGTCGATCCGGCACGTCGGCCCCACCGCGGCGCGCGCGCTCGCCACCGAGTTCGGCAGCCTGCAGGCCATCGAGGACGCGGACGAAGAGCGGCTCGCGGCGACGGAGGGCGTGGGCGCCACCATCGCCGCGTCGATCATCGAGTGGTTCCGGGTGGACTGGCATCGCGACCTCGTCGCCAAGTGGCGGGCGGCGGGCGTGCGCATGGAGGACGAGCGCGACGAGTCCGTGGAGCGCACGCTCGAGGGGCTCTCGATCGTGGTCACCGGCACCGTCGAGGGCTTCACCCGCGACAGCGCCAAGGAGGCCATCGTGCAGCGCGGCGGGCGGGCCGCCTCGTCCGTGTCGAAGAAGACGGCCTTCGTGGTGGTGGGCGACGCGCCGGGCTCCAAGTACGACAAGGCCCTGGCGCTGGGGGTGCCGGTGCTCGACGCCGCGGGCTTCCGCCTGCTGCTCGACGAGGGGCCCGAGGCAGTGACGCCGCCGGAGGGCGGCTAGGCGAGGACGGTGGAGAGGATCCCGGCGATGTAGCCGAGGCGCGCCACCTCGGCGGGGCGGAACTGCGGCCCGCCGTTGCGCCCCACCACGAGCACCGGCCCGCGCCGGCCCAGCGGCGCGGCGGCCACGGCGATCTCGCCGTCGCGCCACACCTGCGGCACCCACGGCTCGTCGGGGTCGACCACCTGCGCGCGTTCCACCGTGCCCGCCAGGGGCATCGCCGGCCACGTCTCGGGGGTGCCGGCGCTCGCGTGCAGCGGGGCGTCGGCGCCGCCGTCGGTGCCGAGCACCGCCGCCCAGTGCACCTGCAGCGCGCGGGGGGCGGCGTCGACGAGCCGGCGCAGGCCGTCGCGCGGGGCGGTGGCGACCAGGTCGATGAGCTCGAGCTCGCGGTGCGCGTCGAGCCCGCCGATGAACGGCCGGATGGCGTCGACGAACGTGTCGTCGAGCGCCTCGGCCGCCGAGATCAGGGTGTCGGGCAGCGCACCCGTGGGCAGGTCGACGACGATGTCGTCCACGGCGAACCCGCCGCCGCGCTCGACCACGTCGAGCGAAAGGATGTCGGCCCCCGCCTCGCCCAGCGCCAGGGCCAGCAGGCCCAGGGAACCGGGGCGGTCGGGGAGGACGACGCGCAGCAGATAGGACAACGCCGGCTCCTCTGTGCATGGTCGGGGCTCATGGCCCGGTGCTCGTGGTGCGGTGCTCGTGGTGCGGGGACGGATCGCGCGGTGCCGGCCGTGCGGCGGACCCCGGGCCGGCGCCCCCATTGTTGCACCGCCCGGGCTGCGACGACGGCGGGCGAGGCCGTGCGCGTCGCGCGCGCGGGGGGCCGTAGAGTTGTCCCGAACGCGATTCGGGCAGGCCGCGGCGCGGCCGGAAAGGGGCATCGGGTGCCGGAGATCTCCCGCGGTGAGGTCGCACACCTCGCCATGCTGTCGCGGCTGGAGCTGAGCGAGGCCGAACTCGACGAGTTCGCCGGGCAGCTCGACGCCATCCTCGGGCACGTCAAGACGGTCTCGGAGGCCGACACCGCCGACGTGCCGCCGCTGTCCGAGCTCACCGGCGTCACCAACGTGGCCCGGCCCGACGTGGTCGTGCCGGGCCTCTCGGCGGCCGAGGCGCTCGCGGGCGCGCCCGCCGTGGAGGACGAGCGCTTCGTGGCGCCGCAGATCCTGGGGGATGAGCAGTGACCGACCTGACCCGCCTCACCGCCGCGGAACTGGCGCAGAGCATCCACGCCCGCGAGGTCTCCGCCGTGGAGGCCACCCGCGCGCACCTCGATCGCATCGCCGCGGTGGACTCCACCGTGGGGGCGTTCCTGCACGTCGCCGGCGAGCGGGCCGTGGCCGTCGCCGAGCGCGTCGACGCGTCCCTCGCCGCGGGGGAGGAGCCCGCCTCCCCGCTGGCCGGCGTGCCGCTGGGCCTCAAAGACATCCTCACCACCACCGACATGCCCACCACGTGCGCGTCGAAGATCCTCGAGG
>CAZDSL010000409.1:0-2714 GCA_964507655.1 uncultured Mycobacteriaceae bacterium
GAGCACCCCGAGCCACCACGGTGTTCCCGGCGGCTGACCCACAATGTCCTCCTCGTTGGCGGCCAGCGCGAGGTGGAACACGGCGGAGTAGCCAAAGCTCTCGGCTTCGGTGACGTACCCCGTGGCATCCACGAACCGGGCGAAGTCGGCATTGGTCACCGTCGTCACGTCGATCGAGAACGGCCTGACGGTCACGCGGTGGCGCAGCGTCTCACCGTCGGCCACCCGCCCGTCGCCATACGAATCGCCCATCATGAACGTGCCCCCGGGCAAGGATGCCTGCGCGATTGCGTGCGCCATCCGCCCTGCCCCAGCCTCGAGCCCCGCTGCGGCCGCCTTCGACGCGGTCGCTTCGGTGCCATGATCGCCCTGCGGATGACAGCACGAGTGTTCCATAATTTACCCCCGCACCAAGTTCACCACAGGTGGCGAACTCGCGCGACCGGGCGGGACCGCTGGCGCTTTCGTGAGCGTCAATAGCTGCTGCTCGCTACCGATTGTGCGTGACCGCTACTGAACGGACGGGCGCGACAACGCACAACCGATAGCGGCCAAGTTCGTCGCCGCCCACGCCGAGGCGGCCGTGTCGAGTCCAACGAGCGTCAGGCCGGCCGGTCATTTCTCGTCCGGCGAGGCGCTGGCACCGTTCCCGCGGGAATCCTTCGCATCAGCCTCCGCCGCCTGCGCGTCGTCGGGACTGATAATGTGGCCCTCTTCATCGGTCGGAAGCGGCGTGAAAGGCGACTCGTCGCCCGCGGAGGCCGCGTGCACGCCTGTAACAGTCGGCACCGGCTTCTTTCGTGCCGGGAATTTTTCGCCGTCGCGCGCAATCTGCTGAATGCGTGTGCGCGGCAGCGCCTCCGGGTTCTCCTTCTGCAGCCACAGCAGCATCTCACGACGCACGACCCGCGCGAGGTCGTACATCGCAAAGGCGTCCGCTGCACTGATCAGAGCGCGAATTTGCACGTAGCCGCCCTCGGTGCCCGTCACTCGGAGGGATGCCGCCTCACCGTCCCACAGATCCGTCTCTGACAAGATTCGGTCGAGCTCCGCCTCCATGCGCGCGAAGTCGACGCCCCAGTCGAGGTCGAAGTACACGGTACCGAGCAGCGCAGTCGAGTGCCTGGTCCAGTTCTCGTAGGACTGCTGTGTGAAGTATGTGGAAGGCAAGACTAGGCGCCGCTCGTCCCAGATGCGCACCACTACGTACGTCAAGGTGATCTCTTCGACGTACCCCCAGGCGCCGTTGACGACGACCGTGTCTTCGAGCCGCAGCGCCCCGCTGAACGCCAACTGGATGCCTGCGAAAACGTTGCTGAGTGTCGACTGCGCTGCCAGCCCGGCAATGACCGACAAGAGCCCGGCCGAGGCGAGCATGGTCGTGCCGACCGCGCGCACGCCAGGCAGAGTCAGTAACGCGGCACCAACGGCGATGATGACCATGGCCGCGACGATGACGCGGCGCATGAGGAGAAACTGCGTGCGGGCACGACGTGCCTGCCAGCCGTCGGATCCGTCGGTGGCGTACTTCGACAGGCCGAGGTCGACGAAGAAGACCAGAAGCGAGCCGATGAGCCACGCGATGGCCAGCACGATGGCGATCCAGAACAGGTGGGTCCAGAGGTCGCCGTGCACACCGAGGTCGATGGTCGTGATGATCGCGATCCAGACGAGGGTCAGCAGCAGCGTGGCGACGAACGGGGTCCGCAAGCGCTGACGCATGAGGGTCGCCCATGCGCGTCCACGACCGACGATCCGCACGGCCGCGACGAAGAGCAGGGTCGCCACGACCGTGACGACGACGGCACCGGCGAGCGCCAACAGCAGGCTTGCCCAGTCGGGCCAGGCGGTTGGAGTCGACATACTTCCCTTTCGCGTTGAGGTCCGCGTGTGCTGTGTTTACTCTAAGGCAGCCCCCAACGGTGGCTGCAAGCCAACAGCCGACGATGATCCCGCGATTGTAAGGCGGCGTTCAGCCTCCGGCACGCTAGACTCAAAATAGTCAGCCTACTGAATAAATGGGAATCGGATGTCACCACGCACCTTCTATCGCACGGTCGCCATCGCCGAGGCGGTCACCTGGACGGGCCTGATCACGGGAATCCTCCTGCGCAACTTCGCCGGCCTCGACGCCGCGGTACTCATCGCCGGCTCCGCGCACGGCCTCGTCTTCCTCACCTACGCCGCCACCAGCGTGCTGGTCGGCTTCAACCAGCGCTGGGGCATCGGAGTGATCGTGCTCGGGGTCATTACGGCGATCATCCCCTACGCGACGATTCCCTTCGACATCTGGGCCGACCGCACCGGCCGCCTCAACGGCCCGTGGCGGCGAGAAGCGAGCGATGACCCGCGCGACCAGGTGTGGACGGATCGGCTCACGCGGTGGTTCTTGAGGCATCCGGCCCTGCTGGTCGTCGTGTTCATCGTCGTCGTACTCGGGATCATGACGGCCCTGCTGATCATCGGCCCGCCCGGCGGCTGGGACTAAGCGCGCCTCACGCGACCGGGCGAGGCGCGGTTCCGGCGGCGCGCCCCGTAGACTTGAGGATGCCTGTGCGCGCCACTGCGCCGGACGGTACCGCCAGCAAAACAGGAGCCCAGACGACCCGTGACTGACGTCTCAGCAAACCACGCCGCCGTCAACGACGCCGACACGATCGACCACGCGATCGCCACCCCCGACCGCGACCAGCCCTACGACCAGCTCGGGCTCA
>CAZDSL010000410.1:0-2697 GCA_964507655.1 uncultured Mycobacteriaceae bacterium
CGCCACCAGCACGACCGCGCGCGGCCGCAGGCCCGCCACGGCGCCGAGCGCCCCCTCGGCGACGGCCACCGCGACGGCGCGGCACTGCGCGCCCGCCGAGGCCGCCGACCGGAGCACGCCGCGCCCGTCGGCGCGCACGATCCGGTCGGCGTCGTCGAGGTCGAACCCGGACGCCGCGGCGATCACGTCGGTGTGCCCCCGCTCGCGGGGCCGGCCGCGTCCGACGGCTGCTGCGCCTCGTCGAGGAGCATCACCGGGATGCCGCCCTCCACCGGGTAGATGCGCCCGCACTCGGTGCACGTGAGGGCGTCGGCGGCCGGGTCGTCCGGCGTGCCGGCGCGCAGCGCGCCGTGATCGGGCGCGGGGCAGGCCAGCACCTCCGCCAGGACGGGGTCCAGATCCACTGCCATCTCGCATGTCCTTCCGTTGACGTGCCCGGAACTCCGGGCGCTCCCCCGGCGCGGGGCGGCATGCCCCAGCGCCTACCAGTCTCGCCGATCGCCACGCCGTGCGCAGCAGTGCCCCGCAGCCGCCTCCCGCCCGCGGGTGCGGCGGGCCGTCAGCCCCCGCGGACCACCGCGAGCACCTCCTGCGCCAGCGCGTCCACCGCCTCCTGCGTGGGCGCCTCGGCGTTGAGCCGCAGCAGCGGCTCGGTGTTGGACGCGCGCAGGTTGAACCACGCGCCGTCCGGCAAGTCCACCGTGACGCCGTCGAGCCGGTCGACGCCCGCGGCGCGCCCCTCGAACGCGGCCACCACGGCCTCGGTGCGGGCGGCGGCGTCGTCCACCGTGGAGTTGATCTCGCCCGAGGCCGCGTACCGCGTGTAGTCGGCCATCAGCTCGGACAGCGGGCGGTCCTGCTCGCCCAGGGCGGCCAGCACGTGCAGCGCCGCGAGCATGCCCGAATCGGCGTTCCAGAAGTCGCGGAAGTAGTAGTGGGCGGAGTGCTCGCCGCCGAACACCGCGCCCGTCTCGGCCATCGTCGCCTTGATGAACGAGTGGCCCACGCGGGTGCGCACCGCGGTGCCGCCGAGGCGCTCCACCAGCTCCGGCACCGCGCGCGAGGTGATGAGGTTGTGGATGATCGTCGCGCCGGGCGCCTTGGCCAGCTCGCGCTCGGCGACGAGGGCCGTCACCGCCGACGGCGCGACGGGGTCGCCGTGCTCGTCGACGACGAAGCAGCGGTCGGCGTCGCCGTCGAAGGCGAGGCCGATGTCGGCTCCCGTGTCGCGCACCCGCTGCTGCAGGTCGACGAGGTTGGCCGGGTCGAGCGGGTTGGCCTCGTGGTGGGGGAAGGTGCCGTCGAGCTCGAAGTAGAGGGGGTCGATGGTCAGCGGCAGCCCCGAGCCGGCGCCGAGCACCGCGGGGACGGTGTGCCCGCCCATCCCGTTGCCGGCGTCCACCGCGACGGTGAGCGGGCGGATGCCGGTGAGGTCGACCAGGCCGCGCAGGAAGCGGGCGTAGTCGGGCAGCACATCCCGCGCGGCGCGCTCGCCGACGGCGCCGTCCCAGGCGGGGACGCCGGCGATGATGTCGCGGGCGATGTCGGCGAGGCCGGAATCCTGGCCCACCGGGCGCGCCCCCGCGCGGCACAGCTTGATGCCGTTGTACCGGGCGGGGTTGTGGCTGGCGGTGAACATCGCGCCGGGCCTGTCGAGCGAGCCGGACGCGAAGTACAGCTCGTCGGTGGAGGTGAGGCCCAGCAGCGTCACGTCGAGCCCCTGGCCGGTGACCCCGCGGGCGAACGCCTCGGCGAGGGTCGGGGACGACTCGCGCATGTCGTGGCCCACCACCACGCCGGCCGCGCCCTCGGAGCGCATGAGGCGGGCGAAGGCGGCGCCCACGTCGGCGGCGAACGCCTCGTCGATCTGCTCGCCCACGAGCCCGCGCACGTCGTACGCCTTGACCACCGCATGCACTGTCGCAGCCGATTGCACCAAGATTCACGCCTCTCGCAGTCGTCGACGGGATCGTCGCGGGCACAGCCGCGCGGCACCCGGTTCCGCGGCCGACCCCGCCGGGCGCGGGGCTCGGCCGGATCCTGTCGCGGCGAGTCTATCCGGCACGGCGGCAGGGGCCCGGGCGGCCGACCCCCGCGCGGCGCTCAGGGCTCGGGATCGGGCAGCACGCGCAGGTGGCCGCGGCGCCCGGTGCGGGCGATCGACGACGGCGGCGCGGGCGGCGAATCCACCGGATGCACGGGACGGTCGGCGGCGCGGCGGCGCTCCCCCCGGCCGGCCTCGCGCACGGCCTCGGCGAGCGCGGTGAGATCGTCCTCGTCCGGCTCGCCGGGGGCGAAGCGCCCCTCGTGCCGCACCAGGTCCCAGTTGCGCGGCGCCGTGATGCGCACCGCGTGCGCCTCGCACAGATCCCAGGAGTGCGGCTCGTCGCTGGTGGCGAGCGGCCCCACCACGGCCGTCGAGTCCGAGTACACGAACGTCAACGTGGCGACCGCCGGGCTGTTGCACCCCGGCCGGCAGCATTTCCGCAGCATCCTCACAAGAGCCGACCCTATCGCACTCGGGCGCCGGCGCCCGCAGGCTCGCCGTGGGCGCCGCGGGCCGCGCGGGGCTGCACTGCCGGCCCCCGCCGCCGGGGTAGCCTCGGACGCATGATGAGAGGTCCTTTCGGCGACCGCGCGGCCGCCGGTCGCGGCCTGGGCCGCCGCGCCGCGTCGCGTTCCGCCGCGCCGCGCGCC
>CAZDSL010000411.1:0-1457 GCA_964507655.1 uncultured Mycobacteriaceae bacterium
GTAGCCGAGCGCCAGCCACAGGCCGCCGAATACCAGCCAGATGATGTTGAGCAGCAGCTTCATCGAGACTCCCGGTGGTCGGCGCGGACGGGTCCATCATGCCGGAGCGGCGGCGCCGCCGCGCGGGGTTCGGGAGCCGGGATCCGGGCATGGGCGCGCGGAGGCCGGGCCGTTCGGCCACCGGTCACCGCAGCGGGTCGAACGCGGCGAGGTCGCCGGGCACCGTCCCCGTGGTGATGGCCTCGGCGAGCAGCGTCCCCGTCGCCGGGCCCAGCGTCATGCCCCACATCCCGTGCCCGCCGGCCGCGAACACCCGCGGCGAGCCGGTGGGCCCGATCAGCGGCAGACCGTCCACGGTGCACGGGCGCGAGCCCACCCACTCGTCGGCGCGGTCGTCCAGGTCGACGCCCTGCAGCAGCGGCCGGACCGAGTCGACGATGGCGGTGATGCGGCGCGGGTCCATCGGGGCGTCGTGCCGCCGGAATTCCATCATCCCGGCGACGCGCAGCCGGTCGTCCAGCGGCGTGCAGGCCACCCGGGTGACCGGGAAGTACACCGGCCCCGGCGGCGGCGAGTCGACCGGGACGCTGAAGCTGTAGCCGCGGCCCGCGCGCACCTGGGCTCGCACGCCGAACCGCCGGGCGAGCGCGCCCAGGGTGGCGCCGTCGGCCAGCACCGCCGCGTCGAACTCGGCGTCGAATCCGGCGCCCACCAGGCCCACCCGGCGGCCACGGTCGCGCACGGCCGTCACCGTCGATCCGCCGCGGACGGTGCCGCCACGCTCGCGCACCGAGCGCGCCAGCGCGTCCACGAAACGGGGCGGGTGCACGTAGCGCTGCCCCCGCAGCAGCAGCACCGCGCGCACGGCGGGCGAGAGCAGCGGGACGGCGGCGCGCGCCTCGTCGAGGGCGATGCTGTCCACCTGCACCGTCTGCCCGGCGTCGGTGATCTGGCGGGCCTCGTCGAGCAGCGATCCGGCATCGTCCGGATCGGCGTAGGCGACGACGAACGGGTGCGCCTCATGCAGCGCAGAGGCGATGCCAGGGCTCGCCTGCGCCAGCACGTCGAACGCGTCGAGCGCGTGCCGGTTGATGCGCACCAGGTGGGCCATCGCCGCCTTCCACCGGCCGGGCGTGCTGTTCCGCGCGAAGCGGGCGAGGAACCCGACGAGTCCCGGATCGAGCGCGGCCGAAGGCGGCACGTACACGGGCGACGAGGGCGTGAGCAGCTGCCGCATGCCGTAGGCGAGGACGGACGGCTCGGGCAGCGGGGTGCTCAGCGCCGGGGTGATCCAGCCGGCGTTGCCCCACGAGGCGCCCGCCGCCGGGCCGACGGTGTCGTACACCGTGACCTCGATGCCCCGCTCCTGCAGGAACCATGCGGTGGACAGCCCCACGATGCCGGCGCCGACGATGCCGACGCTGCGGACCGCGCCGCCTGTGTCCCGGCCGCCTGTG
>CAZDSL010000411.1:1557-2695 GCA_964507655.1 uncultured Mycobacteriaceae bacterium
GCTTGTGTCCTGGCCGCTTGTGTCCTGGCCGCCTGTGCCGTCCCCGTCCGTTTCGACCATGAGCCGCTCCTTCCCGCACGCACGGCCCCTCCCCCGATCATGGACCCTGCGGCGCACGGACGGTGGTTTTCCACCATCGGAGGGCCACAGAACGCCACGCGCATGTCATCCGTGCCGGCCGCCGGCGCACGGTTGCGGTCAGTCGCCGTCGATGAGCAGCTGCATCGCCCGCCCGTAGTGCCGGACGAGGTCCTCGTGGCGGGCGGCGAGCAGGCCCGGATCCTCCACCACGTACAGCGCGGTCATCAGCCCCGTCACCTGGGCGGCCAGCAGCCGGGCACGGAGGTCGGCGTCGTCGCCGGGAAGCCGCCCGGCGACGCGCGCCACGAACATCTCCTCCACCGAATCGGCCAGGTGCGCGCGCACGGTGGGCCGGTCGGACGCCCGCAGCAACGCCACGAACACGCCTGTCGGGGCCATGTGTTCAGTGGCCCCCGCCCCACCCTGCCCGGCACCGCGCTCGCCCGCGGATTCCCCGCCGTCCGCCTCGCGCACCGGCCCGCGCGTGCGCCGCAGGACGAAGTCGACGATGCTCGCGCCCAGCCCGTCGAGCGGCCCGGACATGAGATCGGCGAACGCCGACGACATCGTCATGGTGCGCAGGAACAGCTTCTCTTTGGAGCCGAAGTAGCGGATGACGAGCGCCGGGTCGATGCCGGCCTCGGCGGCGATCTCGCGCACGCCGGTGGCGGTGAACCCCTTGGCGGTGAACAGCCGCGCGGCCGCGTTCTGCACCGCCTCCCGATGGTGCTGCGACCCCGTGCCGGGGGACGCGTCATTGGCCGGGCACATGGGGACCTCCGTCTCGTCGGGCCCCAGTCAACCGGCGCACCCCCGCGGCTGTCAACGTTGTTGAAATGGGGCGTCCGGCGCCGGACCTCGCGCACGACCAGCCCGCCGCGACTACCTTCGTGGCCATGACTCCGATCCTTCCGGACGATGCCCCGGCCGAACGCCGCGTGAACCGCGAGGTCATCGTGGTGGGCGGCGGTTTCGCCGGGCTCGCCGTGGCCGAGCGCCTGGCCCGCGCCGACGTCGAGGTGCTGCTGATAGACCGCAACAACTACCACCAGTTCAA
>CAZDSL010000412.1:0-2694 GCA_964507655.1 uncultured Mycobacteriaceae bacterium
CCGGACGGCGACCGCGGCTGGTGCTCGTACCACGCCGGGCGCTCGCCCACCCGCATGCGCACGGCGGCCGGCCGCGGGCGCACCCCCGGCGGGACCACCCGCGAGCGCAGCAGCCGGGGCAGGGACCGCGGCCCGGCGGCGTCGGCCTCACCGTGCGCGCGCACCCGCTCGGCCAGCCCCGTCAGCCACTGGGGCACCGCGGCGCCGTCGGGGGCGGCGGCGGGCTCGTCGGTGATGCTCACAGTGTCACCCCCAGCGTGTCGGCGACGACGGACGCGATCTGGCCGGCGTCGGTGAACGGGACGGCCACCACCTTGGCGATGGTGCCGTCGGCCCGCACCAGCACCGTCACCGGCAGCACCTGCGGGGCGCCGACGGCGGTGGCGACGGAGCGGTCCGGGTCGGCCAGCGCGGTGAGGTGCACGCCCAGATCCTGCAGCAGCGCCCGGCCCTTGGCGGAGTGCGGGTCGCTGTGCACGGCGAGCACGGTGACGGCGTCGCCCGCGCGCTGCGCGAACTCGGCCATGGCGGGCAGCTCCTCGCGGCACGGGCCGCACCAGTAGGCCCACAGGTTGATCAGGGCGGGGCGCCCGGCCGTCGCCGCGGCGAGGTCGACGGGCGCGCCGTCGTCGAGGTCGTCGAGCGTGAGGCCCGCCAGGGTGCCGGACGCGCCGGACTGCTGCGGCGCGGACGTCGCCCCGGCCGGCGACTCGGCGGACGCCGCGCCGGACGAGGGGCCGTCGTCGCCGAGCACGCTGGTGAGCAGCGCCGCCATGAGGGCAACGAGCACCACGGCGACGCCGATGCCCGTCTTGGCCGAGGCGCTGAGCCGCGGGCTCACCGCGCCACCGCCGGCGCGTCGGGGCCGAGGCCGGCGAGGGCCAGGAGGTGATCGGTCTCGGGGCCGCGCACCAGCGCCGCCGCCTCGGCGCGGTCGGTGGGGCCGGCGCCGTAGGAGGGGCAGTCGCGCGAGAGCACGCACACCCCGCATGCGGGCTTGCGGGCATGGCACACCCGCCGCCCGTGGAAGATGACGCGGTGCGAGAGCAGCGTCCATTCGCGGCGCTCGATGAGCCCGCCCACCGCGTGCTCCACCTTGACCGGGTCGGTGAGCTCCGTCCACCGCCAGCGGTGCACGAGCCGCAGGAAGTGGGTGTCGACGGTGATGCCGGGGATGCCGAAGGCGTTGCCCAGGATGACGTTGGCCGTCTTGCGCCCGATGCCCGGCAGCGCCGACAGCTCGGCCATGGTGCGCGGCACCTCGCCGCCGTGCTCCTCCACCAGCGCGGCGCCGAGCCGGATGAGCGAGTCGGCCTTGTTGCGGTAGAAGCCGGTGCTGCGGATCAGCTCCTCGAGTTCGGGGCGCTGCGCGCCGGCGTAGTCGGCGGCGCTGCGGTAGCGCGCGAACAGCGCGGGCGTGACCATGTTGACGCGCTTGTCGGTGCACTGCGCCGACAGGATGGTGGCCACCGCCAGCTCCAGCGGCGTGGTGAAGTCGAGCTCGCAGTACACGTGCGGGAAGGCCTCACCCAGCGTGCGGTTCATCCGCCGCGCGCGCCGCACCAGGCCCAGGCGCGTCTCGGGCGTCGCCCACCTGCGCGTGCCGCGTTCGCCCGCACGTCCACTGATCACCACGCCCCCCAGACTACGGACCCGCGCGCGGCAGGCCGTGCCGTGCCCGCCCCCGCGGCGCCCGCGCGCGGCGGGTGTGACCCCCGTCAAGTCGGCGCCCTCTCGTGGCCCATTCGAGACCTCGAGGGTGTTTACTGCCCGGTATGCAGGTTCTCCTCGTGGTGCTCGCCCCGCTGTTGGTGATCGCATTCGCCATGTCGATGGAACACATCGAGACGCGGCTGCACCGGCGGACGGACCACATCGCGGACCCGCAGAAGTTCATCGAGACGCACACCCCCAGCGAGATGCTGGCCGACCAGCCGCACGCCCGCGCGTAGCGGCGCCGGCACCGTTCCGGCGCGGCAAACGTCGCCGCACACCGCATCGCGCATGTAGCCTCGATCACATATCGCGGCGGATCTGCCGTTAGACTGCGTCGCGATGCCCCGCGCACCCCGCGTGCGCGCCATGGTCCGTGTCGCGGCACGCCGTCGCGGCCGACCGCGCAGTGACGGGCCTCCGTGGCGCCCACGGTAGGTTTGCAGTGCGCCCACACCGACAGCACATACCATGAGGAGCCCACGTGGACGAGGTCCTGGCCAGAGCCGGAATCTTCCAGGGAGTCGAACCCTCCGCAGTTTCGGCCCTGATCAAGCAGCTTCAGCCGGTCGAGTTCCCTCGCGGCCACACGATCTTCCACGAGGGTGAGCCGGGCGACCGGCTGTACATCATCGGCTCGGGCAAGATCAAGATCGGCCGCCGCTCGCCCGACGGGCGCGAGAACCTGCTCACCATCATGGGCCCGTCCGACATGTTCGGCGAGCTCTCCATCTTCGACCCGGGCCCCCGCACCTCCAGCGCCACCACGGTGACCGAGGTCAAGGCCGTGTCGATGGACCGCGAGGCGCTCAAGGACTGGATCGCCCAGCGCCCCGAGATCTCCGAGCAGCTGCTGCGCGTGCTGGCCCGCCGCCTGCGCCGCACCAACAACTCGCTGGCCGACCTCATCTTCACCGACGTGCCCGGCCGCGTCGCCAAGGCGCTGCTGCAGCTGGCGCAGCGCTTCGGCACCCAGGAGGC
>CAZDSL010000413.1:0-2666 GCA_964507655.1 uncultured Mycobacteriaceae bacterium
ATGAGCACGATGAGCCACACGCCGAAGACCCACTTGGCGTGGCCGGCCATCACGCGGCCGAGGCGGGCGAGCACGCCGCCGGCGGGGCCCGAGGGTGCGGCGCGGTGCGGCGCCTCGGGCTGCGTCGTCGAGGTCATGCTGCGCCCTCCTGCTCCGGGCGCGGTGCGGTCATGGTCTGCATGGGTTCCACTCCTGGTTCCGTGCCGTCCTTGTTCATACCCCCGGGGGTATCCTGCGCGCAGACGTCGAGGCCTCGGATCGTCGGGGGATTGCCCGTCACCATACCCCTGGGGGTATATGGGCGCAAGGCCGGGCCCGCGGCGCGCAACGGTTACGCGGAACGGTTCCGGCACCCTGCACGCGCCGGCGGCCGGCCCGGGACTCCGGACCGGCCGCCGTGCTTCGCGATGTCAGCGTCCGCGCCGGATGCCCGCTATCAGCACCGCCGCCACCGCCAGCACCGCCGCCGCGGTGACGAAGGCCGCGTCGTATCCGCCCTCGAGCAGCGGCGTCACCACGAGCGGCCCCAGGATCTGCCCCACGGCGTACCCGGCGGTGAGCACCGCGGCCGCGCGCGGCACCCCCATCTCCACCCCCGCCGTCATCGCCAGCATCGCGATGCCCATGAACGTGCCGCCGAACAGCACCGCCGCCACCGCCGCCGCGGCCGTCCCGCCGACGAGCGCGGGCAGCAGCGCCGACGCCACCTGCAGCACCAGCGCCGCCGCGAGCAGCGTCTCGGTGCGGTAGCGCCGGCGGGCCAGCGCCCACAACGCGGTGGACGGCGCCGCGGCTGCGCCCACCAGCACCCACGAGGCCGGGCCGGTCCACTCGGGGCCGTCCGCCGACACCGCGGCCACCAGGAACGTGCCGAGGATGATGTAGCCGAGGCCCTCGAGGAAGTAGCCCGCCGCCAGCAGCCAGGCGTTGCGCGCCCGCGGGGCGGGCAGTTCGATGCGGACGGTGACGTCGGAATCCCCGGCAGGCGCCGGTTCCTCGGGGCCGGGATCCGCGGGGCCGGGCGGTTCCGCAGAGCCGCCCGACGGTTCCGCGGGACCGCCCGCCCGCTCGCCCGGCGCCAGCCCCCACGCCCCCGCCGCGAATGCTGCGCCCAGCCCCGCCGCCACCAGCCACAGCGGCTCCCAGCCGAGGACGCCCTGCAGCACCGTCACCGCCAGCCCACTCACCGCGATGCCCACGCCGACGCCCGCATAGCCGAGCCCCGGGAACGGCCGCGAGGCCAGCGCATTCGCCGAGTAGACGAACACCGCCGCGCTGGCGACGCCCGCCACCAGCCGCGCCGCCGACCACAGCGGCACGTCCACGGCGGCGATCATCGCCAGCTCGCTCGCCACCAGCACCGCCAGCGACACCCGGAACACCGTGCGCGAATGCGCCCAGCCGGGCCGGGCGATCATCGCGACGGCGCCGAGGAAGTAGCCCAGGTAGTTGGCGGTGGCGACGAAGGCGGTGGCGGACGACGACACGTGCGCCTGCTCCTGCATCAGCGGCAGCAGCGGGGTGTAGACGAAGCGGCCCACGCCCATCGCTGCGGCGAGGCCGGCGCACGCCTGCAGCGCGGGCACGGGCGACGGGCGCGGGGCGGGGTGCGGGGTGTCCTTCACGGGTCGACGCTAGGCCCGCCCGCGCGCCCCGGCAAAACGGAGCGCGACGGGCGGGCGGCGCCGGGGGCCGGGGGCCCGGGCGGAACCGGGCGGCGGCCCGGGCTCAGACCGATTCGGGGCGCAGCACCCCCCGCACCGGCTCGACGCGCTGCGACAGCGCCAGCTCGCCGTCGCGCGCGGCCCGGTCGATCGTCGCGTGCAGGGCCTTGCACACCTTCGCGACGTCGCGCCGCCCGTCCGGCCCCTCGCCGACGGCCCCGCGCGACATCAGCGCGCACTGCGTCTCCGGATCCCCCAGCCACTGGATGCCGGTGTGCCGGGCGGTGTACTTCTCGGCGAGCACGCGGGTGCCGCACCGCGCGCATGCGATCTCCTGCACCGCTCCCCCTCAGACCTTTGCCGCCGGCTCGGCGTGCCCGGCCGAACGGCGCTCGACGTTGGCGGCCACCTCGGCGTCCCAGTGCTCGTTGGCCTTGGACACGTCCACATCGAACTCGAAGCGCGCGGTCATGTCCTCGGTGATGTCGGCACGGTCCACGTAGAACTGCTCGTACCAGCGGCGCAGCTGGTAGACCGGGCCGTCCTCCTCGCACAGCAGCGGGTTGTCGATGCGGGTCTTGGTGCGCCAGATCCGCACGTCCTGCTCGAAGGTCTCGAGCGTGCCGTTGCCGTACTGCTCGGCCAGCGCCTGCGCCTCCTCGTCGGTCATGCCCGGCGTCTTCGAGACCATCACGCCGTACTGCAGCCGGAACGAGTCCGAGGTGACGGGCACGTGGCAGTTGATGAGGATGACCTCGAGCCCGTCCTGGGCGGTGAGCCGGTTGATCATGTACGACGGCCCGAAGTACGAGGCGGTCGAGTCGGTGACGCTCTCCTCGCCGAAGTTCACGTAGTCCTGGCCGGCCATGTCGGCGCGGGGCTTGAACCCCATCTCCTGGGTGGCGATGTGCCCCTCGAAGACGTTGCGGAAGTACAGCGGCTGGTTGAGGTGGATGTAGAAGAAGTGCGCCATGTCCACGACGTTGTCCACCAGCTCGCGGC
>CAZDSL010000414.1:0-2656 GCA_964507655.1 uncultured Mycobacteriaceae bacterium
GTGCAGCAGGTCGAGGCCGTCGACCGCGGACTCGACGTGCCGCCGCCGCTGCGCGTCGTCCCGGCGAAGTTCGTCGGCGGCCTCCTCGCCCTGGGCAGCGGGCTGACGCTGGGCCGGGAGGGCCCCACCGTGCACATGGGCGCGGCGATCGGCGCGTGGGTGGCGCGGGTCGCGCGGATGGGCGACGGGGACGTCCGGCTGCTCACCTCGTCGGTGGCGGGCGCGGGCCTGGGCGTCGCGTTCAACGCGCCGGTCGGGGGAGGGATCTTCGCCCTCGAGGAGATCGCGCGCTCGTTCCGCGTGCGGCTCGTAGTGGCGACCATGCTCTCGGTGGCCGTCGCCGTGGGATGCGCGCGGCTGATCATCGGTGACGCACCCGATTTCGCGGTCGGCGAGGTGGCGGTCCCGTCGGTGGCGGTGCTGCCGGTTTTCGTCGTGTTCGGTCTGGTCACCGGGCTGCTCGGGGCGCTCTACAACCGCGTCATCCTGGCCCTGTTCGACGGGGTCGCCCGCATCCCCGCCCTGCCGCCGGAGGCCAAGGCCGCCGCGATCGGCGCGGTGGTCGGCGGGCTGCTCGCCGTCGATCCGCGGACGGCCGGCGGCGGTGATGCGCTGAGCCAGGACCTGCTCGCCGGCGCGCACGTGGCCCTGCCGGCCGTCGCGGTCCTGCTGGTGGTGCGCTTCGTCATCGGCCCGCTCTCGTACGCGGCCCGCACCCCGGGCGGGCTGTTCGCTCCGCTCCTCGCGGTCGGGGCGCTGTGGGGCGTGCTCTGCGCGGGGCTGGTGGACGCCGTCGTCCCGGCCGGGTACCACGACTGGACGGCCGCGCTGGCGATCGTCGGCATGTCGGCGTTCTTCACCGCGGTGGTGCGCGCCCCGATCACCGGCATCGTCCTCGTCATCGAGATGACCGCGGTCACCACCGTGACGGTGCCGATGCTCGTGGCGACGGCGGCCGCCGTGCTGGTGACGGGCGCCGTCGGCTCGCCGCCGATCTACGATTCGCTGCGCGATCGGCTGCCGGCGCGGCGATCCGGATAGCCTCCGTCAGTCGCGATCCCCGGCCCCCGCGCCGACGCCCGTGAGAGCAGGGCCCGCGCCGCCGCGGCGGCCCCGACGAGCACGGCCAGCACCGCGACGCCGACCAGCGCCCGGTCACGCGCGCCGTGGTCGTCGGGCGCCGCGGCCGGCGCCGCGATGAGCGGGCCCGAAAGCGGCACCGCGTCGCCCGGTGCGCGCGCCTCGACGGCGGCGGCGGGCGCGGTGAGCGCGGCGACGGCGTCCACCACCCCGTAGCCGATGGTCGGCTCCCACCCGTGCGGGCCGGGCCGCGCGGTGGCGACGATCCGCCGGATCACCTGCGGCGCTGTGAGCTCCGGGAAGCGCGAGCGCACGTCGGCCACGATCCCCGAGACCAGCGGCGCCGCGAAGCTGGTGCCGTCGACGGGGCCCGCGCCGCTCTCGGTGCGCACCCTGTCCGCCAGGCCGCCGCCGGTGCTGTTGGCGAGCGAGGTGAGCCCGCGCCCCGGCGCCGCCACCGTCACCCACGGCCCGGCCAGGCTGAAATCGGACGGCGCCCCGCCGGGATCGACCGAGGCCACGGAGATGACGTGGTCGGCCAGGTGCGCGGGGGCGACGTCCGTGTAGGCGGAGTCCCAGCCGCGGGTGCCGGGGTGCAGCGGGTCGCGCTCGGCCGGGTTCTGGGCGCAGGCGCCGCCGGTGTTGCCGGCCGCGGCGACGAGCACGGCGTCGCGGGACGCCGCGTAGGCCACGGCGTCCTCGAGCACGCCCGAGCGCAGCGCGCCGATCCCCCGCGCGCACGCCACCTCGGAGATGTTGATGACGGTGGCGCCCTGGTCGGCGGCCATGCGGATCGCCGTGGCCAGCGTGCCCACGGTGCCCGCGCCGCCCACCGGCGCGGCCGCCGGATCGTCGCCGTCGGTGCGGGCGGCGCTGAACTTGGCGGACGTCTGCCGGATCGCCAGGACGCGGGCGCCGGGAGCGACCCCCACGAAGCCGTCGGAGGCGGCGGGGACGGCGGCGATGAGCCCGGCGACGAGGGTGCCGTGCGCGTCGCAGTCCACCAGCCCGGGCTCCGGGGGCTCTGCGCCCGCGGGCACGGCGCCCACCAGGTCGCCCCCGCCGGTCAGCCGCGGCAGCCGCGGGTGCGGGGCGACGCCCGTGTCGATGACGGCCACCGTCTGGCCGGCCCCGGTGGCGAAGCGGTGCACGGTGTCGAGATCGAGTGCGGCCTGCGCGGCGGGCACCCCCACCGGGGGCGCGCCCTCGGCCCGGTCGGCCACCGCGCACGGGGCCGTCTGCCGCACCTCGGCGTGCGCGGGGACGGCGGGGAGCGCGGCGGTCGCGGCCGCCGCGCCCAGCGCCGGCGCGCACGCCGCCGCGGTGCACCGGCCCGGCCGGCGCCGTGCGGTCACAGCGCGCGCATCGCGGCGTAGGCGTCCATCGCCCACAGCGCCAGCGGCAGCACGGCGACCGTGAGCGCGGCCTCGGCCAGCTCCACGGCGCGGCGCAGCACGGGCGACACCGTGGCGCGGGGCCCGGCCACGCCGCAGGCCAGGGCCAGCGCGGCGCCCGCGCCGAGCCCGGCGGCCGCCGCCCGCGCGGGCATGCCGCCGCAGACGGCGGGCGAGACCAC
>CAZDSL010000415.1:0-2653 GCA_964507655.1 uncultured Mycobacteriaceae bacterium
TGAGCAAGCGGGCCGGCACCGTCATCACCCTCGACGACCTGGTCGAGGCCATCGGCGTGGACGCGGCGCGCTACGTGCTCATCCGCTCGTCGGTCGACCAGTCCATCGACATCGACCTGCAGCTGTGGGCGAGCCGCAGCAACGACAACCCCGTGTACTACGTGCAGTACGCGCACGCCCGGCTGTGCTCGCTGGCGCGCAACGCCGCCGGCCTGGGCCTGGCCGCCGACACCGCGCACCTGGCGCTGCTGGAGCACCCGCGCGAGGGCGACCTGATCCGCACGCTCGGCGAGTTCCCGCGCGTCGTCGCGACGGCCGCCGAGCTGCGCGAGCCGCACCGCGTGGCGCGCTACCTCGAAGAGCTCGCGGGCGTCTACCACCGCTTCTACGACTCGTGCCGAGTGCTGCCGCGCGGCGACGAGCCGGCCGAGCCGGTGCACGGCGCGCGCCTGGCGCTGTGCGCGGCCGCCCGCCAGGTGATCGCCAACGGCCTGGGCCTGCTGGGCGTGTCGGCGCCGGAGAAGATGTGAACGCGCATCCGGCCGGCGAGGGCCACGCCGACCCGGCGCACGCCGCCCCCGCGCACGCGCCGGGCCTGGCCGAGCGCCCGTCCGGCCCCGAGGACGTCGCCCGCATCCCGGCCAAGGTGTGGCCGCGCGGCTGCACGCGCGGTGCCGACGGCGTCGTCCGCCTGGCGGGCGTGCCGGTGACGGAGCTCGCCGAGCGCTACGGCACGCCGCTGTTCGTCGTCGACGAGGACGACTTCCGCGGCCGCTGCCGGGAGATGGCGCAGGCCTTCGGCGGGGCCGCCAACGTGCACTACGCCTCGAAGGCGTTCCTGTCGGCGGAGATCGCCCGGTGGGTGGCCGACGAGGGCCTCTCGCTGGACGTGGCGTCGGGCGGCGAGCTCGCCGTGGCGCTGCACGGCGGCTTCCCCGCCGAGCGGATCGCCATGCACGGCAACAACAAGTCGATCGCCGAGCTCGAGGCCGCGGTGGCGGCGGGCGTGGGCCACATCATCGTCGACTCGATGCAGGAGATCGCGCGGCTCGACGACATCGCGCGCCGCGCCGGTGTGGTGCAGGACGTGCTGGTGCGGGTCACTGTGGGCGTCGAGGCGCACACCCACGAGTTCATCGCCACCGCGCACGAAGACCAGAAGTTCGGCTTCTCGCTGTCGGCCGGCGACGCGATGGAGGCGGTGCGCGCCGTGTTCGCGGCGGGGCACCTGCGCCTGGTGGGTCTGCACAGCCACATCGGCTCGCAGATCTTCGAGGTGGACGGCTTCGAGCTGGCCGCACACCGGGTGATCGGCCTGCTCAGCGCCATCGTGGCCGAGTTCGGCGCCGAGCGCACCGCGCAGCTCGACATCGTCGACCTCGGCGGCGGCCTCGGCATCGCGTACACCCCGGCGGAGGATCCGCCTCCGGTGGCGGAGCTTGCCGCCAAGCTCACCGAGATCGTGGCGGCGGAGGCGGCCGCGGCGGGGTTGCCCGCCCCGCGTCTCACGGTGGAGCCGGGCCGCGCCATCGCGGGCCCCGGTACGGTTACGCTGTACGAGGTCGGCACGGTCAAGCCCGTCACGCTCGGCGGCGGTCTGCAGCGCCGCTACATCAGCGTCGACGGCGGCATGAGCGACAACATCCGCACCGCCCTGTACGACGCCGAATACGACGTGCGTCTCGTTTCGCGCGGCTCGGAGGCGCAGCCGGCGGTGTCGCGGGTGGTGGGAAAGCACTGCGAGTCGGGAGACATCGTCGTCCGCGACGCCTGGCTGCCGCAGGACCTGGCCCCCGGCGACCTGCTCGGCGTCGCCGCCACCGGCGCGTACTGCTATTCGATGTCCAGTCGGTACAACTTGATCACACGCCCCGCGGTGGTGGCCGTGCGCGACGGCGCCGCGCGGCTGATCCTCCGCCGGGAGACCGTGGACGATCTGCTCAGCTTGGAGGTGTAAGTGATGGCCCACCGCGAAATCGGCGTGGCTGTGCTCGGTCTCGGCAACGTCGGCAGCGAGGTCGTGCGCATTCTGCGCTCCTCGGCGGCCGACTTCGAGGCCCGCGTCGGCGCGCCGCTGGTGCTGCGCGGCGTGGCCGTGCGCACGGCCGGGCCCGGGCGCGGCGTCCCGGAGGAGCTGCTCACCACCGACGCCCAGGCGCTCGTGGACCGCGACGACGTCGACATCGTCGTCGAGGTGATCGGCGGCATCGAGCCGGTGCGCACGCTGATCCTCTCGGCGCTGCAGCAGGGCAAGTCGGTGGTCACCGCCAACAAGGCGCTGCTGGCCGACTACACCGGCGAGCTGGCCGCGGCCGCCACGGAGTCCGACGTCGACCTCTACTTCGAGGCCGCCGTCGCGGGGGCCATCCCCGTGGTCCGGCCGCTGATGCAGTCGCTGGCCGGCGACCGCGTCGACCGCGTGGTGGGCATCGTCAACGGCACCACCAATTACATCCTCTCGGCGATGGACGCCACCGGGGCCGACTACGCCGACTCCCTCGACGACGCGCGCCGGCTGGGCTACGCCGAGGCCGACCCGACCGCCGACGTCGAGGGCCACGACGCCGCGGCGAAGGCCGCGATCCTCGCCTCGCTCGCCTTCCACACCCGCGGCACCGCGGCGGACGGGTACCGCGAGGGGCGCTCGTCGAGC
>CAZDSL010000416.1:0-2652 GCA_964507655.1 uncultured Mycobacteriaceae bacterium
GGACCATCCAGAACGACATCCTCAAAGAGTTCATGGTCCGCAACACCTACATCTATCCGCCGAAGCCGTCGATGCGGATCATCTCCGACATCTTCGCGTACACCTCGGCGAAGATGCCCAAGTACAACTCGATCTCCATCTCCGGGTACCACATCCAGGAGGCGGGCGCGACGGCCGACCTCGAGCTGGCCTACACGCTGGCCGACGGCGTCGAGTACATCCGCGCCGGCCTCGACGCGGGGCTCGACATCGACGCGTTCGCGCCCCGGCTGTCGTTCTTCTGGGGCATCGGCATGAACTTCTTCATGGAGGTGGCCAAGCTGCGCGCGGCCCGCCTGCTGTGGAGCGAGCTTGTCTCGCAGTTCGAGCCCAAGAACCCGAAGTCGCTGTCGCTGCGCACCCACTCGCAGACGTCGGGGTGGTCGCTCACTGCGCAGGACGTGTACAACAATGTCGCCCGCACCTGTGTCGAGGCCATGGCGGCCACGCAGGGCCACACCCAGTCGCTGCACACCAACGCCCTCGACGAGGCGCTGGCGCTGCCCACCGACTTCTCGGCGCGCATCGCCCGCAACACGCAGCTGCTGATCCAGCAGGAGTCCAACACGGTGCGGCCCATCGACCCGTGGGCGGGCTCCCACTACGTCGAGTGGCTGACCCATCAGCTCGCCGAGCGGGCCCGCGCGCACATCCGCGAGGTGGAGGAGGCGGGCGGCATGGCGCAGGCCATCGACGCCGGCATCCCGAAGCTGCGCATCGAGGAGGCCGCCGCGCGCACGCAGGCCCGCATCGACTCGGGCCGCCAGCCGCTGATCGGCGTGAACAAGTACCGGGTGGACGAGGACGAGCAGATCGAGGTCCTCAAGGTCGAGAACTCGCAGGTGCGGCGCGAGCAGCTGGAGAAGCTGCAGCGCCTGCGTGCCGAGCGCGATCAGGCCGAGGTGGACGCCGCGCTCGCCGAGCTCACCCGGGCCGCCTCCGAGTCGGCGGCCGCCGGCGAGGACGGGCTGGGCAACAACCTGCTGGCGCTCGCCATCAAGGCGGCGCGCGCCAAGGCCACCGGCGGCGAGATCTCCGATGCGCTGGAGAAGGTCTACGGTCGGCACCAGGCTGAGATCAAGACGATCTCGGGCGTATACCGGGACGAGGCGGGATCCGTGGGCAACATCTCCGAGGCGATGGCGATCGTCGACAGGTTCGCCGAGGCAGAGGGCCGCCGGCCGCGCATCCTCGTCGCCAAGATGGGCCAGGACGGCCACGACCGGGGCCAGAAGGTCATCGCCACCGCCTTCGCCGACCTCGGCTTCGACGTCGACGTGGGGCCGCTGTTCCAGACCCCGGAGGAGGTGGCCCAGCAGGCGGCGGACAACGACGTCCACGTCATCGGCGCCTCCTCCCTGGCGGCGGGCCATCTGACCCTGGTGCCCGCCCTGCGCGCGGCGCTCGAGAAGGTGGGCCGCCCCGACATCATGGTCATCGTGGGCGGCGTCATCCCGCCGGGAGACTTCGACGAGCTCTACGAGGCCGGCGCGGAGGCCATCTTCCCGCCCGGCACGGTGATCGCCGACGCGGCCGCGGAGCTGCTCACCAAGCTCGGATCCCGCCTCGGGCACGATCTCGCGGCCGGGGGCGAGTGATCCGGACGATGTCTGCTTCACCATCGCGACCGGCGCCCGACGTCGACGCCCTGGCGGAGGGCATCCGGGCGGGCCGGCGAGCCGACCTCTCCCGGGCCATCACGCTCGTCGAGTCCACCCGGGCCGACCATCGCGCGCTCGCGCAGCGGCTGCTGATGCAGCTGCTGCCCGAGTCGGGCGGGTCGCACCGGGTGGGCATCACAGGCGTGCCCGGCGTGGGCAAGTCGACGTTCATCGACGCGCTCGGGATTCACCTGATCGAGCAGGGCCATCGTGTGGCCGTGCTGGCGGTGGACCCGTCCTCCACCCGCACGGGCGGCTCGATCCTGGGCGACAAAACGCGCATGGGCAGGCTCGCGGTGAGCCCCGACGCGTTCATCCGTCCTTCGCCCACGGCGGGCACGTTGGGCGGCGTGGCCAAGGCGACGCGCGAGACCATCGTGCTGCTCGAGGCCGCCGGATATGACGTGGTGCTGGTCGAGACGGTGGGTGTGGGCCAGTCGGAGGTGACGGTGGCGAACATGACCGACATCTTCTGCTTCCTCACGCTCTCACGCACCGGCGACCAGCTGCAGGGCATCAAGAAGGGCGTGCTGGAGCTCGCCGACATGGTCGCGGTGAACAAGGCCGACGGCAAGTTCGTCATCGAGGCGAAGCGCACCGCGCGTGAGCTCAAGGGCGCACTGTCGCTGGTGCACCCGCACGATGCGCTCTGGCAGCCGCCGGTGATCACGATGAGCGGGCGCGAGGGCACGGGTATCGAGGAGTTCTGGTCCACCGTCGAGCGGCACGCGCAGGTGCTCAAGGAGGCGGGCGAGTTCGACGCCAAGCGCGCCCGCCAGCAGGTGGACTGGACCTGGTCGATGGTGCACGAGCGCCTGCTCGGCCGGCTCATGGAGGATCCGCAGGTCAAGTCCGTGCGCGGGGGTATCGAACAGCGCGTGCGTGAGGGAACGCTCACGGCGGCGCTGGCCGCCGAGGCGATCCTGGACGCCTTCGACGGCTGACCGGGGGG
>CAZDSL010000417.1:0-2651 GCA_964507655.1 uncultured Mycobacteriaceae bacterium
CGGCGGTCCCGCCGGGATGCGCGCCGCCCGCGCCGGCCGGGCCCGGCCCGCTGGAGCAGCTCCCGCCGGTGCCGGGCCGCCGGGCGCGCACCGCGGAGGACGGCCTCACGGTGATCATGGGTGCCTCCGGCGGTCTCGGCGTGGCCCGGCTGGTCGCCGCGGGCGTGCCGGGGCCGTGGTCGGCGCCGGTGTGGCCGCTGGCGTTGGCGCTCGGCGGGCTGCTGGCCTGGTGGATCGTGCGGGCGCGGGCGCACCAGGCGCGGCGCGCGCGGGTGCGCCGGTGGTCGGCCGAGGCCGTCGCCGGGTTCCGCGCCGACTGGGAGCAGCGCGTCGCGGCGCAGCTGCTCGAGGCCGAGGCCCGGGCGGCGCGCCACGTGACGGCCGCGCACGCCCGCGAGCTGCGCGAGGCCGAGCGGGCTCTGGGCCGGCTCGATGCGCACTTCGGCGCCGGGAGGTCCGGCGCCGCGACGAGAGGAGCACCGCATGTGGCTGGGCGATGACGCGACGGGCCACCTGTCGCCGGGCGACGGGCCGGAGGACGTGCCGGTGGGCGACGGGCACGGTGCCGACCCTGCGGCCGGACACGAGCACACCCCGCTGCCGTTCGACACCATCACCGCCGTCGACCTCGACGGCGACGGCCTGCTCGAGACGATGATCGTCCACGACGGCGAGCAGATCACCGTCTCCTACGACCTCGACGGCGACGGCGCCACCGACTACGAGACCGTCTTCGACGCCGAGGGGCACGCCGTGTCGTGGCAGGACCAGCGCGACCCGGACGGCTCCCGGCACTGGCGCCGGGTGTCGGGCTAGCGCGGCGCGGGCCGGGCGGCGCAGTCATACACGGCGACGGCAGAATGTATTCATGACCGACATCACCAGACCGCGTCTCGAGGGCAAGGTGCTCGTGGGGCCGGAGCGCGACCGCAAGCTGAGCTTCTCCGAGTTCGGGGTGCCGCACGCGCGGCCGGTCGTGTGGCTGCACGGGACCCCGGGCAGCCGCCGCCAGATCCCGGCCGAGGCGCGCGTCTTCGCGGAGCGCGAGAACGTCCGCCTCATCGGCATCGACCGCCCGGGCATCGGCTCGTCGACGCCGCACGTGTACGGGTCGTTCCGCGAGTTCGCCGACGACCTGGCCATCGTCGCCGACAACCTCGGCCTGGACGAGATGTCGGTGGTGGGGCTCTCCGGCGGCGGCCCGTACACGCTCGCCGCGGCGCACTACCTGCCGGAGCGGGTGCGCTCGGTGGCGGTGCTCGGCGGCGTGGCGCCCGCCCGCGGCGACGAGGCCGTGGACGGCGGTCTGGTGGGGCTCGGCGCGGTGCTGGCCCCGCTGGTGGCGATGGGCCGGGTGCCCATCGGCATCGCCCTGACCTCGCTGGTGCGGGTGGTCAAGCCGTTCGCGTCGCAGATCATCGACGCCTACGGCCTGCTCTCGCCGGAGGGCGACCGCAACCTGCTCGCCCGCCCCGAGTTCAAGGCCATGTTCATCGACGATCTCCTCAACGGCAGCCGCAAGCAGTTCTCGGCCCCGTTCTCCGACATCATGCTGTTCTCCAAGGAGTGGGACTTCCGCCTGGCGGAGGTGGACAAGCCCGTGCACTGGTACCACGGCGACTCCGACCACATCGTCCCGGAGAAGCACGGCGAGCACTGCGTGGGCCTGCTGCCGCACGCCGACATGACGGTGCTGCGCGGCGAGAGCCACCTCGGCGGCATGGGCGTCGCCGAAGACATCCTCACCCGCGTGCTCGCCGACTGGGACACCGCCTCCCACCAGGGCTGACGACGCACGGCGGCGCCGCGGCGGCGGGCGGATCCGGCGGGGCGCGCGGGGCGGCCGTCGGCGGCCGGGGACCCGGTTCGGAGAAATTCTGCTAACCGCGTTAACCTCGTGGCAGGACTCCCGGCGCCCGTGTTCCTCGCGTCGCGTGCCGGCGGCCCCCAGGGGAGGGGCGTCGGCGCACGGCAGGCGAGCTTCCGGGTAGCACCCCGACCGACGGGGCGCAGCCGAGTTCGCGCCGACACACTGCACATCGGGCCGGGTCCCGGCGCCGGTGCATCCGGAGGCGCGGGCGCGGCTCCGGCCCCACTCCAGGAGAGGCTGATGACCGCAGCGACGATTCCAGGCTTGAACACCGCGGACGACAACCCGCCCACCCAGCATGCCGAGCTGCTCGCCTGGGTCACCGAGGTTGCCGAGCTCACGCAGCCGGAGCGCGTCGTCTTCGCCGACGGCTCGCAGGAGGAGTGGGACCGCCTCACCGCCCAGCTCGTCGAGGCGGGCACGTTCACCAAGCTCAACGAGGAGAAGAAGCCCAACTCCTTCCTGGCGCTGTCGGACCCCGCCGACGTCGCCCGCGTCGAGTCGCGCACCTTCATCTGCACGCAGACGGAGGAGGGCGCCGGCCCCACCAACAACTGGATGGACCCGGAGGAGATGCGCACGCTGATGCGCGGCCTCTACAAGGGCTGCATGCGCGGGCGCACCATGTACGTGGTGCCGTTCTGCATGGGCCCGCTGGGCGCCGACAAGCCCAAGCTCGGCATCGAGATCACCGACTCGCCCTACGTCGTCGTCTCCATGCGCGTGATGACCCGCATGGGCCAGGCGGCGCTGGACAAGATCGGCACCGACGGCGAGTACG
>CAZDSL010000418.1:0-2649 GCA_964507655.1 uncultured Mycobacteriaceae bacterium
GCACACATCCAGGAGGACACTTGCTCTCGGCCTTCGGATCTGCCTTCAGGACTCCGGACCTGAGGCGGAAGATCCTGTTCACGCTCGGCCTGATCGTGCTCTACAGGCTCGGCGCGATGACCCCCTCGCCGGGCGTCGACTTCCAGGTCGTGCAGAAGTGCTCGGCCGACGCCCTCGGCGGCGACGGCGACGCCGGCGTCTACACCCTGATCAACCTGTTCTCCGGCGGCGCGCTGCTGCAGCTGTCCGTGTTCGCGATCGGCATCATGCCGTACATCACCGCGAGCATCATCGTCCAGCTGCTCACGGTGGTCATCCCCAAGTTCGAGGAGCTGCGCAAGGAGGGGCAGTCCGGCCAGGCCAAGATGACGCAGTACACGCGCTACATCACCGTGGCGCTGGCGCTGCTGCAGTCCACCGGCTTCGTGGCGCTCGCGAACAGCGGCAACCTGCTGCGCGGCTGCGACCAGCCCATCCTGTCGGACAGCTCCATCTTCGGCCTCGTGGTGATCACGCTGGTGATGTCGGCGGGCGGCGTGCTGCTGATGTGGTTCGGCGAGCTCATCACCGAGAAGGGCGTGGGCAACGGCATGTCGCTGCTGATCTTCATCAGCATCGGCGCGGGCCTGCCCAACATGGGCAAGACCATCCTCGACCAGGGCGGCCTCAAGTTCACCCTGATCATGCTGGCGGTGCTGGCGATCCTGGTGGGCGTGGTGTTCATCGAGCAGGGCCAGCGGCGCATCCCGGTGCAGTACGCCAAGCGCATGGTGGGCCGGCGCATGTACGGCGGCACGTCCACGTACCTGCCGCTCAAGGTCAACCAGGCCGGTGTGATCCCCGTGATCTTCGCGTCGTCGCTGCTGTACCTGCCCACGCTGGTGGCGCAGCTGACGAGCAACAACGGCACCGAAGAGCACTGGTGGAACCGGATCATCAACCAGTACCTGTCGAACCCGGCCGACACCGGCTACATCATCATCTATTTCGTCCTCATCATCTTCTTCACCTACTTCTACGTGGCCATCACCTTCAATCCGGAGGAGAGGGCCGACGAGATGAAGAAGTACGGTGGGTTCATCCCGGGCATCCGCCCCGGCCGGCCCACGGTGGAGTACCTGCAGTTCGTGCTCAGCCGCATCACGCTGGTCGGCTCGCTCTACCTGGGCATCATCACGGTGCTGCCGAACTTCTTCCTCGGTGCGGCGGCCACGGCGACCATGGCGTTCGGCGGCACGTCGATCCTCATCATCGTGGTCGTGGCGCTCGACACCACGAAGCAGATCGAAAGCCAGCTGTTGCAGCGTAACTACGAAGGGTTCCTCCGATGAGAATTGTTCTGCTCGGTCCTCCCGGCGCCGGCAAGGGTACGCAGGCCGCCATCCTGTCCGAGAAGCTCGGCGTGCCGCACATCTCCACCGGCGACCTCTTCCGCGCCAACATCGGCGAGGGCACCGAGCTGGGCGTGGAGGCCAAGCGTTACCTGGACGCGGGCGAGCTGGTGCCGAGCGAACTCACCAACCGCATGGTGGAGGCCCGCCTGGCCGAGGCCGACGCGAAGCCCGGCTTCCTGCTCGACGGCTTCCCCCGCACGGTCGACCAGGCGCAGGCCCTCGAGGGCATCCTGGAGCGCCTGGGCGAGAAGCTCGACGCGGTGCTCGAGTTCATCGTCGACGAGGACGTGGTGGTCGAGCGCATGCTCGCCCGCGGCCGCGCCGACGACAAGGAGGACGTCATCCGCAACCGCCTGCGCGTGTACCGCGAGGAGACGGCCCCGCTGCTCGACCACTACCGGGCCATCGAGGTCAGCGTCGATGCGGTCGGCGAGATCGACGAGATCAACGCCCGCGCCATGGCCGCGCTGGGCAAGTAGGAGGCGACGACGGTGGGCTTCGGCAAGCGGCGGGTGGTGCCCTTCCGCACCCAGGGTGAGCTGGACGCGATGGCCGCCGCGGGGGCCGTGGTGGGCCGGACGCTGGTGGCGGTGCGCGAGGCCGCCCGCCCCGGCGTGAGCACGCTCGACCTGGACAAGGTCGCCGAGGACGCCATCCGCTCCGAGGGGGCCGTGCCGTCGTTCCTCGGTTACCACGGGTTCACCGGGTCCATCTGCGCCTCGCGCAACGAGGTGGTGGTGCACGGCATCCCGCGCGCCGACGACATCCTCGCCGAGGGCGACCTGCTCTCCATCGACTGCGGCGCCATCCTCGACGGCTGGCACGGCGACTCGGCCTGGACCTTCCCGGTGGGGGAGATCACCGAGGCGGAGCGGCTGCTCAACGAGGCCACGCGCGCCTCGCTCGAGGCCGGCATCGCCGCCATGCTGCCGGGCCACCGGCTCACGGACGTCTCGCACGCCATCGAGCAGGGCACCCACGCCGCGGAGGCCGAGCACGGCCGCACCTACGGGATCGTCGACGGCTACGGCGGCCACGGCATCGGCCGCGAGATGCACATGGACCCGTTCCTCGCCAACGAGGGGGCACCCGGCAAGGGGCCCAAGCTGGTGGTGGGCTCGGTGCTGGCCATCGAGCCGATGCTCACGCTGGGCACCGACCAGACCACGGTCCAGGACGACGAGTGGACGGTGGTCACCGACGACGGCTCCAAGGCCTCGCACTGGGAGCACACCGTGGCCGTCACCCAGGACGG
>CAZDSL010000419.1:0-2643 GCA_964507655.1 uncultured Mycobacteriaceae bacterium
ACGATCATGACCACCCGCGGCCGAACGCGTCGCGATCGCAAGAAGAACGCCGCGAACCAGGTCAACCGCCCCACCAGGTGACCGTGGGCACGGCGTGGGGCCGGGGCGCGTCACGCTCCCGGGCCCCTCTCCGCGTCTTCCCGGCGGTTCAGCGGCGGCGCGCGGCCGTCACGGCTCGTCGCGCTCCACCCGCGCCGTGCTGATGACGGTGCGCCGGATCTCCAGGCTCAGCCGCTGCCGCAGCCCCTCGGGCGCGTGCTCGCCCCCGCACTTGCGCTCGAGCAGGAACTTGAGCTTCTCCTCGATGCCGTAGGTGGCCAGGCACGAGGGGCACGTCTGCATGTGCCGCTGCAGCCGCGCGCGGGTGGCCTGGTCGCACTCGTCGTCGAGGAAAAGCCACACGTCGGCGAGGACGGCCGAGCAGTCGGGGACGTCGGGTTCGGTGCCGCTCATCACGCTTCCTCCCGTTTCGTGCCCGCGCCGCGCCGCGCGGCGGCCTTTCCGCCGTCCCTGCCGGTGGTGTCGATGCCGTGCTCGCGCGCCACCTCCGCCAGCAGCCCGCGCAGCTGCTTGCGCCCGCGGTGCAGGCGCGACATCACGGTGCCGATGGGGGTGTCCATGATCTCGGCGATCTCCTTGTAGGGGAATCCCTCCACATCGGCGTAATAGACGGCCATGCGGAACTCCTCCGGCAGCTGCTGGAGGGCGTTCTTGATGTCGTCGTCGGGCATCGCCTCGAGCGCCTCGAGCTCGGCCGACTTGAGCCCCGTCGAGGTGTGCTCGGCGGTGGCGGCGAGCTGCCAGTCGGTGATCTCGTCGGTGGGGTACTGCGCGGGCTGGCGCTGCTTCTTGCGGTAGCCGTTGATGTAGGTGTTGGTGAGGATCCGGTAGAGCCACGCCTTGAGGTTGGTGCCCTTGCGGAACGAGCGGAACGCCGAGAACGCCTTGAGGTAGGTCTCCTGCACCAGGTCCTCGGCGTCCGCGGGGTTGCGCGTCATGCGCAGCGCGGCGCCGTAGAGCTGGTCGAGCAGCGGCATGGCGTCGCGCTCGAAACGCTCGGCCAGCGCCGCCTCGGACTCCGCCGCCGCGGAGTCCGGCTCCCCGGCTACGCTCTGCTCTCCGGCTACGCTCTGCTCCCCGGCTACGCCTTGTTGCCCGGCTACGCCTCGGGAGGCCGGCTCTTCGGATCTCGACACGTGCGCCCCTTCGATCGTCCCGAATGCCGAGGCTACCGCCCTCGGCCGGGCGCTACGCACCGGACGCCGCATGCACGTCACGCTCACTGCACGGCTCCTTCCCACCGTCGCCGATCCGCACGGCCGTGCGCGGGCCCGCGCACGGCCCGCGGCCTGTACGGTGCAACACCTCCCGGGCGTGTCGTGTTCCCGGCCCCGGCGCAGGCCGCGGCCTACTGTGGGGGCATGCCCGGCACCTCCACCCCCGCCACCGTCGCCGCAGAGAAGGCCGGCATCGACTATCGGGTGCACGAGTACTCGCACGACCCCCGCGTGCGCACCTTCGGGGCCGAGGCCGTCGAAGCGCTCACCGACGACCTGGGCGTGGCCCCGGAGCAGATCTTCAAGACGCTGCTGATCAAGGCCGACGGCGCGCTGGCCGTCGCGGTGCTGCCCGTGCCGTCCGCCATGTCGCTCAAGGCCGCCGCCCGCGCCCTGGGCGCCCGCAAGGCCGTGATGGCCGACCACGCCGAGGCCGAGCGCGCCACCGGCTACGTGGTGGGCGGCATCTCGCCCCTCGGCCAGCGGCGCCGCCTGCCCACGGTGGTGGACGAGTCGGCGCTCGGGTTCGAGCGCATCCTGTGCAGCGCCGGCCGCCGCGGCCTCGACCTCGAGCTGCGGCCCCGCGACCTCATCGCGCTGTGCGGGGCCGTCACCGCGCGCATCACCTCCGCGTGACCCGCGCGGCCGCCGTCCCGCCGCGGCGACGCGTCCGCGCCGCCGCGCGGGCGATGGGCCAAGATGGAGGGATGAGTCTGTGGAGTGCGCCCGCCGCCGCCGGGCCCGTCGACGCCGTGGTGGCGCTGCCGGGCTCGAAGTCCATCACCAACCGCGCGCTCGTCCTGGCGGCGCTGGCCGAGGGGCCCTCCACCATCACCGGCGCCCTGCGCAGCCGCGACACCGACCTCATGATCGACGCGCTGCGCGCGCTCGGCACCGGGATCGCCGCACGCGGCGACGGCGCCGACCCCACCGCGCTCGCGGTGCGCCCGCAGCCCCTGCACGGCGGCGCGGTCGACTGCGGGCTGGCTGGCACGGTGATGCGCTTCGTCCCGCCTCTGGCCGCGCTCGCCCAGGGCAACGTGACCTTCGACGGTGACGCACAGGCCCGCCTGCGCCCGCTCGGCGTGGTGCTCGACGCGCTGCGCGACCTGGGCGCCCAGATCGCCGGCGGGGCACTGCCGTTCACCGTGTACGGCACCGGCAGCCTCGAGGGCGGCCCGGTGGAGATCGACGCGTCCGGCTCGTCCCAGTTCGTCTCGGGCCTGCTGCTCTCGGGCGCCCGGTTCCGGCACGGGGTGTCGGTGCGTCACCGCGGCACCCCGGTGCCCTCGATGCCGCACATCGACATGACCATCGCCATGCTCGCCGAGGCCGGGGTGCGGGTGCGCACCGAGCACGCCGGCGA
>CAZDSL010000420.1:0-2627 GCA_964507655.1 uncultured Mycobacteriaceae bacterium
CCGATGCCGGAGGCGAATCCGGTGACGACCGCGGTGCGCCCGGTGTAGTCGGGCAAAGGGGGGTCCTTTCGTGGCGGTGCGCCGCGCGTCAGCGGGCGGCCGCGGGGCAGGCGGGGTAGGCGGCGGGCACGTCCTTGAGCCCGTTGAGCCAGCCGGAGCGCGAGCGCACCGGCGGGCCGGTGACGGTGATGTCGGGGATGAGGTCGGCGAGCGTGTCGAAGATGAGCTCGACCTCCATGCGCGCCAGGTTGTGGCCCAGGCAGAAGTGCGGGCCGGTGCCGCCGAAGCCCACGTGCGGGTTGGGCGAGCGGGTGATGTCGAAGACGAGCGGATCGGTGAACACGGCCTCGTCGAAGTTCGCCGACGCGTAGAGCATGACGACGCGGTCGCCGCGGCGGATGGCCTGCCCGCCCAGCTCGGTGTCGGCGGTGGCGGTGCGCTGGAACGACATGACGGGGGTGGCCCAGCGGACGACCTCGTCGACGGCGGTGGCGGGGCGCTCGCGCCGGTAGAGATCCCACTGGTCGGGGTTGTCCCGGAACGCGAGCAGGCCGTGGGCGAGCGCGTCGCGGGTGGTCTCGCTGCCGGCGACCATGAGCAGCACCAGGAACGAGCCGAACTCGGCGTCGGTGAGGGCCCCCGCGTCGTCCTGCGCGCGCACCAGGGTGGTGACGATGTCGTCGGCCGGGCGGGCGCGGCGCTCGGCGGCCAGCGCCATCGCGTAGGCGGCGACCTGGCCCATGGCCTCGAGCGGGTCGCCGGGGACGTCGGGGTCCTCGCGGCCGGTCATGGTGGTGGACCAGTCGAAGATGCGGCGGCGCTCGGCCTGCGGCACGCCGATGATGTCGGCGATGGCCTGCAGCGGCAGCTCGGTGGCGATCTGGTCGACGAAGTTGCCGGAGCCGGCCGCGGCGGCGCGCTCGACGATGCTGCGCGCCCGTGCGGCGAGGCCCGCGCGCAGCGAGGCGATGGCGCGCGGGGTGAACCCGCGCGAGACGATCGCCCGCAGCGCGGTGTGCTCGGGCGCGTCCATGTTGAGCATGATGCTGCGCCCGGCGTCGATGTGCTCGCGGGGGCAGCCGTCGGCGAAGCGGGTGGTGGCGGTGTTCTGCCACGACGAGAAGGTCTCGCCGTCGCGGGAGACCTGCCGCACGAGGTCGTTGGTGGACACCACCCAGAAGCCGTCGTCGTCGAACCCGCCCACGCCCGGGGGCTGCGGGTTCCACCACACGGGGCTCTCCGCCCTCAGGCGGGCGAACAGGCCGTGCGGGATGCCGTCGGTGTACAGGGAGGCGTCGGTGATGTCGATGCCGGTGGGGAGGGCCATGCGGGCTCCTTTGCGGGGCCGGGGTGCGGCGCGGGGAGGGGCGCCTCGCGCGACGCGTCTGTGATGGCAGTCATATTAATGAAGTTCGTTACAATGTCAATGAAAGTTTCGAGGAGGTGGGTGATGGCGCGCGAATCCGCACGTGAGCGGTTGATCCTGGCCGGCGAGCAGCTCTACGCCGAGGCCGGCGTGGGGCGGGTGCGCCTGCGCGAGCTCAACGCGCTGGCCGGGGTGCGCAACGACTCCGCCGTGCACTACCACTTCGGGTCGCAGGACGGGCTGCTGCGCGAGATCCTGCGCATCCACCTCGCCGACCTCGGCGCGCGCGTCGACGAGTGCACGGCGGTCCTGTGCGCGGGGCGGGACGGCTCGCCCGAGGGCATCCGCGACGCGATCGCCGCGCTCGCGATCCCGTTCGCCGACAAGCTCGACGACGTGCGGGGGCGGCGGTTCATCCGCATCGTCGCGCAGGTGTGGGGCGAGGTGCCGGGCTGGCGTCAGTCCAGCGTGGTGCCCTCGAGCGCGCTGGCGCTGGACCTGATCCGGCGCAGCCTGCGCGGCCTCCCGGACGAGGTGGTCGAGAGCCGGATGTGGATGATCACCCGGTTCGTGGTGGCGTGCTTCGGCATGCGCGCCGAGCGCCACGACAGGGCCGCCGGCGAGGGCGGCGGGGCGCAGATGCCGCTGGACGCGTTCGTGTTCGACGTGGTGCGCATGGCGACGGCCGCGTACCTGTCCGAGCCGCCGGTGGGGGAGTTCTGGCCGGCGTCCTGGCCGCAGGTGCGCCACCCGGGCGACGACGAGGCTCCCGTCGGCCGCGCCGTGAGTCCCGCGTGACCGGTGAGCGCATGCCTACGCGTCGGTGACCCTGTCCGTAGGAACGCGCACACCGGTGGATGCGGCCGCGGCGAGCGCGCACGCCACCGCCGCGGCCGTGCCCACCCTCCCGGCCAGCCGCACCGCGTCACCGATGCCGGCGCCGCACGGCGCGGGGCCGTCGCCCAGCGTGCCCCTGTCCTCCACCGCGCCCCGGTACACGTTGACCCCGCCCAGCCGCACGCCCAGCGCCCCCGCGAACGCCGCCTCCACCGGCCCGGCATTGGGGCTGGGGTGCCGGTGCGCGTCCCGCCGCCAGGCCCGCAGCGCCGCAGCCGGACGGCCGCTCAGCGCCGCCGCGAGCAGCGCCGTCAGCCGGGCGGGCGCCAGGTTGGCGGCGTCGTCGAGCCGCGCCGCGGCCCAGCCGCACCGGTCGGAGCGTGCGCTGCGGTGGCCCACCATCGCCTCGAGCGTGTTCACGGCG
>CAZDSL010000421.1:0-2624 GCA_964507655.1 uncultured Mycobacteriaceae bacterium
GGCCTCGCCGCGCGGGGGAGGGGCCCCGGCCGGCCGTCGCGAGCCGGTCCCGGAGCGCGCCCCCGGCCAGAGCGCCCCGCCGCGGCCCAGCCTGTCGGCCCGCGAGGTGGAGGTGCTGCTCTGCTGGTTCCAGTCCGATTCCAAATCGGAGGTGTCCACCAAGCTCGGCCTGGCGCCCGGCACCATCTCCACCTACCTCTCGCGCATCCGCGTGAAGTACGAGCTGGTGGGGCGGGCCGCCAACTCCAAGGCGGCGCTGGTGGCCCGTGCGGTGCAGGACGGCCTCATCACCCTCGACGATCTCTGACCGCCCCTCCCGCACCCTCGACGCACGGACGCCCGCCTCCCGCGCGGCACGGCGTGGGAGGCGGGCGTCGGGGGATCGTCCGCGGGCGCCGTCCGGTCAGCCGCCCTGCGTCAGCAGCGGCTCGAGCGCGCCGGCCAGGCCCTCGATCTTCGCGATGTTGCCGTCGTTGACCAGCGCGAGCAGCCCGTCGAGCCCCTGCACCGAGATCACCTGCTCGAACAGGTCCATCACGTCGTCCACCTGGTCGAGCAGGCCGTCGAGCGCGCCGCCCGTGGCCCCGTCGAGCGCGTCGCCCAGCGCATCACCGGCGTCGCCGTCGGTCGCGCCGCCGGTGTCGCCCGTCGCGCCGCCCGTGCCCGCGGTGGCCTCGGCCGCGCCTTCGGCCTTGTCGGCCGCCGCTCCGCCGCCCGCCAGATAGGTCGCGATGCCCACGGTGATGGCCTTGGCGTTCTGCGCCTGGCCGTCGGCGCTCTCGAGCACCTTCGCGTCGGCCGGGTTCGACCCGTTGCCCATCTCGACGAACACCAGCGGCACGTGCGTGAGCGCCGGCCCGGCGATGTCGCTGCGCTCGTCCAGCCCGTCCTGGCCCAGGTAGTTGGAGGGGGTGAACCCGTTGTCCTCGTAGGCGTCGCGCATGATCGTCGACGCCGCGCGCCCGCCGCCGGACTGCGCCTCCTGCGCTGCCGCATCGGGCAGGGGGAGGGTGGGGATGATGAGGTGGAAGCCGTGGTCGTTCGCGTCCTGCCCCTGCGAGGTGGAGTCGGCGTGGATGCTCACGGCCAGGTCGGCGCCGGAATCGTTGGCGGCCTGCGCCCGATCGGTGATGCACCCGCCCCAGCCGGTGGCGCCGCGGCTCATCACCACCTTGGCGCCGAGCTTCTCCAGCGCGCCCTGCACGATCTGCGCCACGTTGTAGTTGATCTCGTACTCGGGGGTGCCGCCGAGGGCCGTCATGCCGGAGGTCTGGCAGTCCTTGGTGCCGCCGCGCCCGTCGGAGACCTGCCGGGACATGTCGTGCCCGGCGGCCGACTGCTGGTGGCCCGGATCGAGGAAGACGGTCTTGCCGGCGAGCGGCGACGTCTCGTCGGGCGCCGCCGACGCGGCCGTGGCGGGCACGATCAAGGCGGCGGCCGTGGCGCCCGCGACCAGCATCGATGCGAATGCGGTACGTCTCATGTGCGGTTGACGCGCACGCGGGGCGCGGCGTCGTCCTCCTCCCTGGGCGGTGTACGGGGGCCGGGCCTGCGCCGCCGCACGGCCGCGCTGCTCGCGCGGGCCGGGCACGGACCGGATCGCCGATCGCGCCCCCGGAGGACCGCGGGGCGGTCACATCGACCACAGTTTTCACACAAGCCTCAGCGTGCACAAGTGAACCAGAATCCGCGTGTCAATGCGAGGTTTCCGGCCGAACCGGTGGTAATAGACGCGCAGCGCGGGCCCCGTCGCGATGGCGACGGGGCCCGCGCCGCGGCGGCCGCCCGGTGCCGGGCTCAGCCGGCGACGGCCGTGGTGATCTGCACCGGCGTGGCCGGGGCCGTGCTCCCGCCCGCACCCGGCTTGGTGCCGGCCGCGGCGATGGAGTCGAGCACCGTCAGGCCGGCGTCGTCGATGGTGCCGAACACCGTGTACTTCGGCGGCAGCGGCGAGTCCTTGTAGACGAGGAAGAACTGGCTGCCGCCCGAGTGGGCCTGGCCGGTGTTGGCCATGGCCACGGTGCCGCGCGGGTACACCACGGTGCCGGGGCCCATGCCCTCGGCGGGCGCGAGGCCGGTGGGGAACTCGTCGGGCACGGTGTAGCCGGGGCCGCCCGTGCCGGTGCCGGTGGGGTCGCCGCACTGCAGCACGAAGATGCCGCGGTCGGTGAGCCGGTGGCAGGGGGTGTCGTCGAAGTACTTCTGCCGCGCCAGCGACAGCATGCTCTCCACGGTGCACGGCGCCTGCGCGCGGTCGAGCGTGAGGCCGATGACCCCGGCCGTGGTGTCGAGCGTGAGCGGCACCGTGCCGGTGGTGGGCGGGTCCGTGTCTTCGGGCGGCTGGACGTCGCGCGCCGCCACCTGGGGCGACGCGGTGAAGTCGCAGCCGCCCGCCGCGGCGGTCGTGGCTGCGGGGGTGGTGGTGGCCGCGGCCTCCTGCGCCGTGGTGGGGGCGGCGGCGCCGTCGTCGTCGCTGCCGCACCCGGCCACGACCAGGCCCGCTGCGGCGACGGCGACGGCGATACGTGCGATCGGGGTCCATCGTCGTGAAGTCACCAGCGCAGGATATGCCACCGTCGCGGGCGCGTCACCGAGGCGCGGGGGCCGCCGGCGCTCCCGCGGGG
>CAZDSL010000422.1:0-2623 GCA_964507655.1 uncultured Mycobacteriaceae bacterium
GCGCCGCCCCCGTGGCAGCATGGGGGTGTGAGCGCGATCGATCTCAACAGCGACCTCGGCGAGGGCTTCGGGGCGTGGCGGATGGGCGACGACGATGCCGTGCTCGGCATCGTCACGAGCGCCAACGTGGCCTGCGGCTTCCACGCCGGCGACCCGACCGCGCTGCTCGCCACCGCCGGCGCGGCGATCGGGCGCGGGGTCCGGGTGGGCGCGCAGGTGGGATACCGCGACCTGACCGGGTTCGGGCGCCGCTTCATCGACTACGCGCCGGCCGATCTCACCGCCGAGATCATCTACCAGATCGGCGCGCTCGACGGCCTCGCCCGCGCGCGCGGCGGCCGCGTCGCGTACGTCAAACCGCATGGGGCGCTCTACAACGCGATCGTGCACCACGAGGGGCAGGCCGCGGCGGTGGTCGCCGCCGTCCGCGCCTACGATCCCGCGCTCCCCGTGCTGGGGCTGCCCGGCTCCGCGTTCCTCGCCGCCGCTGAGAAGGCCGGGCTGCGCGCGGTGCCCGAGGCCTTCGCCGACCGCGGCTACACCCCCCAGGGCACGCTGGTGCCGCGCTCCGAGCCGGGCGCCCTGCTCACCGACCCCGACGCCGTGGCGCGCCGGGTGGTCGCAATGGTCGACGGCGGCGCAGTCACGGCCGTCGACGGATCGTCGGTGCACCTGCGCGCCGAGTCGGTGTGCGTGCACGGCGACACCCCCGGCGCCGTGGAGATGGCGACGGCGGTGCGCACCGCACTCGAACGCGCAGGGATCACGCTGCGCCCGTTCTGCTGAGGAGTCCGCGTGCACACCCCGAGGCCCCGCGGCCGGGACGGCGCCGCACCTCCCGCCGGCGCGGGCGGGGGCGGGCCACTGGCGGGCGGGGGCGGGGCCGAGCGCGTGGCGCTGTTGCCCGCCGGCGAGGACGCGCTGCTCGTCGACTTCGCCCCCTCCGCACCGGCCGCGCCGCTGGCCCCCGCCGTCGTGCCGTTCACCGCAGCAGCGCAGGGGCCGCGGCCCGGCGGGATCCGCGAGGTGGTGCCCGCCGCGCGCACGGTGCTCGTGCGGTTCGATCCGCGCCACATCGACGCCGACGCCGTGCGGTCGTGGTGCGCCCGCCTCGCCGCGGAGGCGGACGCTGCCCCCGGCACGGATGGGGACGCCGCGGCCGCGTCTCCCTGCCGGGATGCGGGCCCGCTGGTGGTACCGGTCGTCTACGACGGCCCCGACCTGGATGCCGTCGCCGCGCACACCGGGCTGGACCGCGCGCAGGTGATCGCCGCGCACACCGGCGCCGAGTGGACCGTGGCGTTCACCGGTTTCGCGCCGGGGTTCGGGTACCTGGCCGGCGGCGATCCCCGGCTGGAGGTGCCGCGCCGCGCCCACCCCCGCACCCGGGTGCCGGCCGGGAGCGTGGGGCTCGCCGGGGTGTTCAGCGGCGTCTATCCCCGCAGCTCGCCGGGGGGCTGGCAGATCATCGGCACCTCGCGGATCGCGCTGTGGGACCCCTCGGCCGACCCGCCGGCGCTGCTCACGCCCGGTCGGCGCGTCCGTTTCGAGGAGGCACGATGAGCGGGCGGCAGCCTCCGGGGGTGCCGGGCCCGGGCGGCGGCGCGGATGCGGCGGTGCGGATCGCGCCGGCGGGGCCGGTGGAGGTGCTCGCTCCGGGGCCGTTCGCCACCGTGCAGGACGGCGGCCGCACCGGGCGCGCGGAGCTCGGCGTCGGGGCGGCCGGTGCGGCGGACGCCTCCTCCCTGGCCGCCGCCAACCGGCTCGTCGGCAATCACGCCGGCGCGGCGGGTGTCGAGGCGACGCTGGGAGGGCTCGTCGTGCGCGCGCACGGGCCGGTGATCGCGGCGGTGGCCGGACCCGAGGTGCGCGTCGAGGTGGACGGGGCGCCCGCGGGCAGCCACTGCCGGATCGCCCTGCACCCCGGCAGCGTGCTCGCGATCGGCCCGCCCGCGGCGGGAGTGCGCAGCTATCTGGCCGTGCGGGGCGGCATCACCGCGGTGGAGCGGGGCGGGGCGGAACACCGCGAGGAGCTCGGCAGCATGTCCACCGATACGCTCTCGGGGCTCGGCCCTCCCCCGCTGCGCGCAGGCGATGTGCTCACCGTGGGGCGGCGCGCCCTGCCCCTGCCGGCCGCCGACCTCATCCCGCAGGGAGTGGGCGCATCGCGGCCGGGTGCGCCGCTGCGGATCGTGTGGGGGCCGCGCGACGACTGGTTCACCGCCGAAGCGCGCCGGCGGCTCGTCACGCTAGCGTGGACCGTCACCGCCGACGCCGACAGGATCGGCCTGCACCTCGGCGCCGAGCGCGGGCTCGATCGCGCCCGCGACGGCGAGCTGGCCTCCGAGCCGATGGTGGCGGGCGCGCTCCAGGTTCCGCCCGGGGGCCGGCCGGTGCTGTTCCTCGCCGACCACCCCGTGACGGGCGGATACCCCGTGATCGCGGTGCTGGCGCGGGCCGATCTCGATGCGGCTGCGCAGCTGCGGCCCGGCGACACGGTGCGTTTCCACGAGTGATCGGGGCACCCGCCGCCGGCGCCCCGCCGGCGCCCCGCCGGCGGCGCCCCGCCGGCGCCCGACTGATCACCGACTACGGGGCAGGCCTCGCGCACCGAACTGCACCT
>CAZDSL010000423.1:0-2617 GCA_964507655.1 uncultured Mycobacteriaceae bacterium
CCTCGCGGACCTTCATGGTCAGGGCGTCGGCGGAGACGAACGTGAACGGCCCGGCCTCGTCGAGCGGGCGGTGCCGGAATTGTTCGACGTGTTCGTCGAGGTCTGTGGCCATGCGGCTGACCTGCGACTTCGAGAGACTGTTGATGCCGAGGGTCTTCACGAGCTTGTCCATGCGGCGGGTGGAGACGCCGGCGAGGTAGCAGTCGGCGACGACCGTGATCAACGCCGATTCGGCACGCTTGCGGCGCTCGAGGAGCCATTCGGGGAAGTAGGTGCCGGTGCGCAGTTTGGGGATGGCGACGTCGATGGTGCCGACGCGGGTGTCGAGGTCGCGGTGTCGGTAGCCGTTGCGTTGGGCGGTGCGGTGTGCGCTGGGCTTGCCCCACTCGGCGCCGACGACGGCGTCGGCGTCAGCGGACAGGAGCTGGTTGATGATCGTCTGCAGCAATGAGCGCATCAGATCCGGGGATGCTTCGGCGAGGGTTTCGCTCAGAAGGCCAGAAGGGTCGACAATGTGGGGTGCGGTCATCGTGATGACTCCGTTCGAGGGTGCTGTGAGAGGTGAACTCGAAGGATCACACGGTGGCCGCACCTCGTCCATGACGATCACGGCCACCGCGCTACACCACGTTATGGGGCACTACTGTTGCGTGCTACCAATGTCATGACCCGCAACAGCTAGCGGCCAGGCGCATTCTGAGATCGGGCGATCACCAGCCCGGCGCCGCCGAGGACGACGAACGCGACGACGAACGCGCCGAAGCTCATCGGGATCGACGCCGCCATGCGGCGCAGTGAATCGACGACGCCTACCGCCACCCCCACTACAGCTACCGGGGCCACGGCCCACCGCAGCGTCCAATCGGAGACAGGTTCGTACGCATGATGCGCCGCCGTCGCCAAGACTGCGGCCGCCGCGGTCACCGCAAGGATGAGCAGCCATGCCCGGTTCCAGCTCGTGCAGCGCATCGCAACGGCGTGTATGCCGGCGCCGTACGCCAGCGCCGCGGCCAGAGACAGCAGGCCCAGAAGAATCGGTGCGCCCCACGCATCGTCGTAGCGAGCACTGGTGGCGCGGATCAGAGCGAGCGCGACCAACACCACCGTGATGCCGGCCGCGATCACCGTGAGGAGTGTGTAGCCGGCCCATTCCCATCCGGTCCAGTCGACGAGATGGTCTACAGCATCGTCGCTGTCGGACAGGGGGCCGGCGAGTACCGCTCCGATCACGGGGCGAGCCACAGGTAGCCGCCGCCGCCCATGCCGAACGGCTGCACGGCTGCGACGGAGACCATCGACAGGCCGCGGCCGACACGCATGGGCACGGTGGTTGGCCCGCCCGCGACGATGGCGTCGCGGCTTCCGCTGGGGTTGATTCCGCTGATGACCGCGAGACGGGTGTGTACGTCGCAGCCCGGCGCGGACCCGTACGTGCCGGTGGGGACGAAGTTCACGTCGACCACGTCCGGGTCGGCGGTGGTTTGCAGGTCGACGAACAGCGTTCCGTAGCAGTGCCCGTCGAGTGTGGGCGGCAGCAGTAGGTGATCGCCCATCGCCGCGTAGTGCGGCACTGGCGCCGCTGCGGCGGCCGGTGCTGCCGCAGCACCGATGCTGGCCGCCGCAGCGAGTCCGGCGAGTCCGGCCGTGATCCTCCGGACCATCGTCTTGCTCATCATGTTTCCCCTTCCCCTAGAACAGAGTGAGTGTGTCGCCGAACCATGCGGTGGCGACAGCGTCGGCATCCCACCCGTGCCGTACGGCGTCACGTAGCGCCCGGGACCGCGCGGTGCGCTGTGCCCGCGTCTGGGCGGTGGTGCCGGCGCGGCCTTTCATCGCCATCAGAGCGAGGTTGTCTCGCTGCGTCCCGGCCACCACATGCGGCCCCGCCAACGCCCCGAATCTCCCTAACGCTTCCTGCCCTCCAACCCCGTGGGCGCGCACGCACACGGGGTTGTCGCACAGGTGCATGGCGACGGTGCCGGCGGACAGGTGCCCGCCGGAGGCTTGGGCGAGTGCGTAGCGGTGGGCGCGTACGACCCGTGGCGGGTGGGACGAGTACCAGAAGCGGCCGTAGCCGCCGTCGTCGGCGATCGCGCCCGTCCATATCCAGCAGTCGCACACGCCCGGCCCGCGGGCGATGTGGGCGGCGAAGCGCCCCGCTTCGTCGCCGACGGTGATGGCTCTGCCGGTCACGACGCGGCTGGCGCCTCGTCGTCGTCTCGGTCGCCGGCCACCGGAGCTGGGTTCGGTCGCTTCGTATCCGCGCCGGTCCTACTCGCCCGGCGAGCGAGCGCACGGACCTCCTTGGCGGTGATGCCGGTCAGGTCGGCGATATCGGTCACCGATTGGCCGGCCGCGCGCATTGCGGCCACATGTTCGGCGCGTTCATCGTCGACGGACTCCTGCGCGGCGGCGAGGGCTCTATCGGCCTTCGCGATGGCCGCATCGCGCTTCGCTCGCGCGCTGTCGATCGTGTCCTGCGCCCTCAGGAAGCTCTCTAGGCGGTCTTGAACCTCTTGCTCGCGGCGCCGCTGCTCGGCGAGCTTGTCGGCCATCCGTGCACGCGCCCGAGTGCGCGCCGATGGGGTCGAGGAAGCCATCCGTCCTCCCAGTCGTG
>CAZDSL010000424.1:0-2616 GCA_964507655.1 uncultured Mycobacteriaceae bacterium
GCGCAGCCGGCCATGATCGCGGGCGCGAGCTTGTTGACGGCCAGGAAGATCGGCACGTTCCACGCGGTGATGGCGCCGACCACGCCGACGGGCTCGCGCAGCACGCGCGACTCGCCGAACATGCCGTGCCGCGTCTCCTCCCACGGGAACGACTCGGCCAGGCCGGCGTAGGCGGCCAGCGTGGCCAGCGACGGCGTGATCTGCATCATGTCGACGCCGGCGTGCGTGGCGCCCATCTCCGAGGAGGTCAGGGCGATCAGGGCGTCCTTGCGCTCGGTGATGAGCTCGGCGGCCTTGGTGAGGATGGCGGCGCGCTCGGCCGGCGCGGTGCGGCCCCATGCGCCGTCGTCCACCACGGTGCGTGCGGCGGCGACGGCGGCGTCGACATCGGCCCCGTCCGCCACCGGCACGCTGCCCACGTGCTCGAGCGTCGCGGGCGAGGTGACCTCGATGCGCTCGGTGCTGTGGGGGGTCACCCACTTGCCGCCGATGAACAGGGTGTCGTAGTCGGTCATCCGTTCTCCTTGTGTGTGGTGCGTGCCCGGCCGCGAGCGTGCCCGGGAGATCCCTGTCACACAGAGTAGAACGTGTTACAAACTTAGGCCAGTGCCGGGCGCGATCACGCCTTGCGGAGCACCACCACGAGGTTGCTCACCAGCAGCTCGCGCACCAGCGGCACGCGCACCAGCCACCACGCCCAGCGCGGGTGGTAGCGGGGGAACGCGGCCAGCAGCTCGCCCGACGGCGCCGAGCGCGCCCACGCCAGCCCGTCGCGGCAATGCACAGCGAACAGCGAGATGCCGAAGCGGTTCTTGGGTTCGTGGCCGTGCACGCGGCGGTACCGGCGGGCCGCCCCCTCGCCGCCCAGCAGGTAATGCCACAGGCCGGTCTCGTGCCCGCCGAACGGCCCCCACCACAGCGTGTAGGAGAGCACCATCAGCCCGCCCGGCCGGGTCACCCGCAGCATCTCGTCGGCCATGCGCCACGGCTCCGCCACGTGCTCGGCGACGTTGGACGAGAAGCACACGTCGACGGCCCCGTCGCGGATCGGCAGCGCCATGCCCGACCCGCGCACCGCGACGCCGGCCAGGTCGATCTCGCGCGCGTGCATCTCGGACGGGTCGGGCTCCACGGGCACGTAGCGGGCGCCGGCGCGGCGGAACTCGTCGGCGAAGTAGCCGGGGCCGCCGCCCACGTCCAGCACGATCCGGCCGTCGAGGGTGGCGCCGGTGGCGTCGCGGTAGAGGTCGTCGATCATCGCGGCCGAGTCGCGTGCGAGGGCGCCGTAGAAGCGGTCGGGATCGGTCTGCTCGAAGCGGAAGTCGCCGAGCAGGCGCACCGAGCGGCGCAGGGTGGCGCGGCGGGCGAGGCGGCGGGCGGCGCGGGGGCGGAGGGGGAGACGGAGCGGTGCGGGCACGCGTCGAGGGTAGTGGCCGGGGCGCCGGCCGGCGGCGGACCGGGTGGTCCGCTCGCCCGTCGTTCGGTCGGCTGACGTGCACACAACGGATATGCAACGTGGATGAATTCACATAGCGTCGGGCGAACCGCTGCGCTGTGCGGCGGATGGCGATCGAGGAGGCGACAGATGAAGATCACTCGACTCGGAGCGGGCGTCGCGGCGGCCGCGGCTGCGGCGCTGGTGGCGGCGCCGGCGGTGGCGAACGCGGCGGACACACCGGTCGGCGGCGCCGATGCGGCTGCGGCGGGCCTGGCGGTGCAGATCAACGCCCCCGAGCTGACCGCGACGGAAGCGGACGGCATCACCACTGTCACGTTCACGCCCGACAGCGTCGGTGGCGACAGGCACTGCATGGGGCCGCAGGTCTTCGACGCGACCGCGGCGCAAGCGGAGGGCGACGGCGGACTGCCCGGCACCATCGAAGGTCAGATCGGGGCGGGCATCGCCGACGCGAGCAATTTCGCGATCCCGAAGGGCTTCGTCGCCGCGAATCAGGCGCTGATCGATCAGTACGTGGATGCGGTCTACCACGAGGGGGCGGGTCCCTCGAGGGAGCAGCTCGCGCAGGCCGGTGCGGCGGCGATGCTGGGGCCGTTCCTCTCGGTGGGCGAGGAGCTCGGCCAGGACAGCGGGAACCCCTTCGCGGGGGCCGTTCCGTCCGACTTCATGGAGCGCACCGCGGAGCACAACGCCTTCGGGTACGAGCTGAACCCGGACCACGGGTACTTGGCGATGGCGTCGTGCGCGACCGGCGACCCGGTGAACGACACCGTCCTCACGGATCAGAAGGCCTACTGGACGTACATCAACACGCCCGCCTTCGACTCCGGTGCAGCCAATCAGGTCACCGAGTTCAAGCCCGGCGCCACCGTGATGGTGCAGTTCACCGGCCTGCAGCCCGGCGCCGCCTACAGCGAGGAGGGCAACTCCACGCCCTTCTGCACGCTGGATGATGTGCGGGCCGACGACTCCGGCGCATTGACCTTCGTGTGCACCCTGCCTGCGGATCTGGAGGCAGGAACGCACCACTTCCACGTGAAGGACAGCACCGGCACGGTGGCGTCGATCGAGTTCACGGTGGCCGCGGACGGGGCGGATCAAGGGCTCCTGAGCGCGGCCGCCGACGGCACCGGCGGCGACAACGGCAACGGTGACGG
>CAZDSL010000425.1:0-2616 GCA_964507655.1 uncultured Mycobacteriaceae bacterium
TGCCCCTCACTCGCTTTCGAGGCGAGCTCCTTCGGCCGCTCGGTCACGCCACCGGAAAGAACTGTACATGACCGGCCCCCCGGCCACACAACCGCGGCCCGGCCCGGCCCGCGGCGGCTCAGCGGCGGTCGCGGAAGAACTCCTCGAGCATCGCCGCGCACTCCGTCTCGAGCACCCCGCCGCACACCTCGGGCCGGTGGCTCAGGCGCCTGTCGCGCACCACGTCCCACAGCGAACCCACCGCGCCCGTCTTGGGCTCCCACGCACCGAACACCACCCGCGCCACCCGCGCCAGCACCAGCGCGCCCGCGCACATCGTGCACGGCTCGAGGGTCACCGCCAGCGTGGCTCCGGCGAGCCGCCAGCCGTCGCCGTGCGCCCGCGCCGCCTCGCGCAGCGCGAGGATCTCGGCGTGGGCGGTGGGGTCACCCAGCGCCTCGCGGGCGTTGACGGCCCGGGCCAGCTCGCGCCCCGCCGCGTCGAACACCACGGCGCCCACCGGCACGTCCGCCGCATCACTGCCGCCGCGCGGGGCGCTGCGCACCGCGTCGAGGGCCGCGCGCACCATCGCCTCGTCGCGCGCCAGGCCGGCCTGCGCGGGCAGGGCGCGGCCGGTGTTCAGTGGTCGGCCCCGTCGAGCGCGGCGGCGAATTCCTCCTCGAAGCCGAGGTTCTGCGCGATCGTGGCGAGCTGCTCGTCGGGGTAGAGGTCGACCTCGTCCATGATGACGCTGAGCACCGCCTCGGGCAGGCCCAGATCGGCGAGCACGGCCAGGTCGCCCTCGGGCCACGGGTCGGCCTCCTCCACCTCCTCGGCGGTGAGGTCGGGCACCTCCACGCCGAGGGTGTCGAGAATGTCGGCGGCCAGGTCGTAGTCGATGGCGCACACCGCATCGGACAGCGCCAGGTGCACCGCCTCGGGGCCCGGCCGCACGATCGCGAAGAACGACTCGTCCACGTCGATGAGCGCGAACGACGGCCCGGAGGCGCGCAGGTCGCGCAGCTCGGCGACGGCGGCGTCGAGGCTCTCGCGCGCCTCGTCGCCCATCACCGTGCAGCTCCAGCGGCCGTCGTCGTACACCACCGCCACCGCGACGCCGTACAGCTCGTCGCCGGAGCCGGCGTCCTCCCCGGAGGGGTCGTCGACGTACGTGCGGCCGGCATCAGCGCCGACACCTCGTGCAGCCATGCCGCAACGGTAGCCCGTCGGCGCACCGCTGACGACCCCCTCGGGCATATGCCAACCTTGACGGGTGAGCACCCCACCGCAGCCCCCGTCCGCCCCCGCCGCCGGCCCCGCACCCGACGGGCCCGACGCGTCCCCGGTGTGCGTGCTGGGCCTGGGGCTCATCGGCGGTTCGGTGCTGCGCGCGGCCGTGGCGGCGGGGCGCACCGCATGGGGCTGGAACCGCTCCGACGAGCCCGTGCGCGCGGCCCGGGCCGACGGCCACGACGTCACCGCCGACCTGCCCGCCGCCCTGCGCCGAGCCGCCGCCGAGGACGCGCTGATCGTCCTCGCCGTCCCGCTGCCCGCCGTCGGCGCCGTGGCCGCCGCCATCGCCGAGCACGCCCCCGGCTGCGCGCTCACCGACGTGGTGAGCGTCAAACAGCCGGTGGCCGAGGCGCTCGCCGCGCACGGGCTCGACGCCCGCTACGTGGGCGGGCACCCGATGGCCGGCACCGCCGAATCGGGCTGGGCCGCGGGCAGCGCGGAGCTGTTCGACGGCGCCGTGTGGGTGGTGGCCGCCGACGACGGCGCCGACCCGGACGTGTGGTCCCGGGTGGCGCGCCTCGCCGCCGACTGCGGCGCCCGGGTGGTGCCCGCCGAGTCGGCCGAGCACGACGCCGCGGTGGCCCGCGTCTCGCACCTGCCGCACATGTTCGCCGAGGCGCTGGCCGCCGCGGGCGCCTCCAGCCAGTTGGCGCTGTCGCTGGCCGCCGGCTCGTTCCGCGACGGCACCCGCGTCGCCGGCACCGATCCCCTCCTGGTGCGGGCCATGTGCGAGGGCAACGCGAGCGCGCTGCTGCCCGTCCTCGACGAGGCGCTGGCCGCGCTCACCGCCGCGCGCGACGCCCTGGCCGCGGGCGAGGGCATCGCGGAGTTCGTCACCCGCGGGCACGTCGCCCGGCGCGAATACGACAGCGCGCGCAGCTCGCACATCACCGGCCTGCAGCCCGGCACGCCCGGCTGGATCGAGCAGCTGCGCGATGCGGGCCGCGCCGGCGGCGTGTGGTGCGGGGACGCACGATGAGCCTGCGCGAGCTCGCCACCGCCCTGGCGCGCAAGGAGCTCACCGTCACCGAACACGTGGAGCAGGTGCTGCGCGCGCTCGACGGTCTTGCCGGCACGCCGTGGGCCAACCTCGTGCCCGCCCGCCGCGACGACGCCGCCCTCGCCGAGGCCGCGCTGCTCGACGCCGAGATCGCGGGCGACCGCTGGCGCAGCCCCCTGCACGGGGTCGCCGTGGCGGTCAAGGACAACATCGACGTGGCCGGGGTGCCCACCCGCTGCGGCAGCGCCGCCCTCGCCGGCGCCCCGCCCGCCGCGCGCGACGCCGCCGTCGTCGCCCGGCTGCGCGAGGCCGGCGCGATCGTCGTCGCCAAGTCGCACATGCAC
>CAZDSL010000426.1:0-2614 GCA_964507655.1 uncultured Mycobacteriaceae bacterium
CGACGGGGGTCCGCCTCGCGCGGCCGCCGCTGCTGGTGCCGGTGCTGCGGGCGGGCCTGGGCATGGTCGACCAGGCGCAGGCGCTGCTCCCGGAGGCCGCGGTGGGCCTGGTGGGGCTGGCGCGCGACGAGACCACCCACCGGCCCAGTGCCTACCTGGAGTCCTTGCCGGACGACCTCACCGGCAGGCAGGTCTTCGTGCTCGACCCGATGCTCGCCACCGGCGGGTCGATGGTGCACACGCTGCACCTGCTCGGCGAGCGGGGCGCCGACGCCGTCACCGCGGTCTGTGTCGTGTGCGCGCCGGAGGGCGTGGCGGCGCTGGAGGCGTCGGGCGCGGCGACGTGCCTGGTCACGGCGACGATCGACGAGGGGCTCAACGACGACGCGTTCATCGTCCCCGGCCTGGGCGACGCCGGCGACCGCCAGTACGGCGCCCGCTGACGGGCCACCTCCGCCCGCCGCCCGCAGCTCACGCGTCTGGCCGGAATCCCCACGTCAGCGCGTGCACCGGCGTGAGCACGGCGGTGCCGATGCCCGTAAACCCGTGCCGCTCCAGCAGCGGCGGGTACGCGGCGTGCGGCAGCAGCTGGTCGTCGATCTGCGCCTCGAAGAACTGGATGCCCGACATCACCCTGCCCGGCACCGAGCGCAGCCCCTCGTCGGTGTCGGGGAACGGGAAGTCGGAGATGACGAAGACGCCGCCCGGCGCGAGCGCGTCGAAGACCCGGCCGGCCACGCACTCGATGTCTCGGCACTCGTGCATCGAGATGTTGTTGACGACGACGTCGGCGGGCGCGTCCAGCGTCATCTCCTCGAGGGGGCTGCGGACGAGCGTGACGCGGCCGTCCAGGCCGGCGTCGGCGATCCGCCTGCGCGCCACGCCGATCGAGTGCCGGTCGCCGTCCACACCCACGACCTCGCAGGCCGGGTAGGTCTGCGCGATCAGCCGCACGCCCGCGCCCGCGCCGCACGCGGTGTCGACCACCCGGCATCCGGCGGCCAGACGTTCGGCGAGGCCGGGCACCTTCGCCAGCCCGCCGGGCACGAGGCGGGCGTAGAAGGTGCGGCCGGTGGCGGCGACGCCGTCGATCCATGCGGGCGAGGCGTCGTCCCACCACATCCGCTCGCCGCCGGCCAGGCAGCGGGCGAAGCGGCCGAACATCTCCGGCTGCACCACCAGCGGGAACATGCCGCCCACGTAAGAGGGTGCGGCGGCGTCGAGCAGCAGCGCCGCCATGTGCGGGGCCAGTGCGTAGCCGTCGCCGGCGCGGTCGAGCACGCGGGCGCCGAACGCGGCGCGGCACCAGACGGACACGTAGAACGGGTCGAGCGCGCACGCCTCGGCCAGCGCCGCGGGGGTGGCGCAGGGGGAGTCGGCGAGGGCGCGGACGAGTCCGGAGCCCAGCCCGATCTCGACGGTGCGGTGCGCCATGTAGCCGGCGACGTGGCCGAGGAGCACGCCCGCCTGCTGCTGCGGCGTCGGCGGGGCGGCGGACGGCGGGGCGGCAGTCGGCGCGGTGGCGGTGCGGGCGGCGGGTGAAGGGATGGTCGCGGACATGGCGGCGTCCTTCCGGAGCGTGCGGGTGTGTCGATTCCAGGGTTCCGCGCGCGGCGCCCGGCGGGTGGTTCCGGATGTGTACCGGGCCGGTTCGGGATCTGTACCTGCGGGCGCCGCCGCGTATCGTCGAGGGGGGACGCTGGCACCGGGAGTCGCCATGGCCGGGTACGGGCAGTTCTGCCCCATCGCCAAGACGATGGAGCTGCTCGACGAGCGCTGGACGGTGCTCATCGTGCGCGAGCTGCTGGCCGGCAGCCACCGCTGGGGCGAGATCCGCCGCGGCGTCCCCCGCATGTCGCCGGCGCTGCTGTCCAAGCGCCTGCACACCCTCGAGCGTGCCGGCATCGTCGAGCGCACGGCCGACGCGCACGGCGTGCGCTACACGCTCACCCCCGGCGGCCGCGAACTGGAACCCGTGGTGCTGGCCCTGGGCCGGTGGGGCGTGCGCTGGCGCAGCCGCCTCGGCGACGCCGACCTCGACCCGCACCTGCTCATGTGGGACATCCACCGGCGCCTCGACCTGGCCGCCCTGCCGCCCGGCCGCACCGTGATCGCGTTCGAGTTCACCGACGTGGCCGCGCGCACCGCCCGCTGGTGGGTGGTGGCCGACCCGGCGTTGCGCGACGAGCCGGTGGACCTGTGCGACGTCGATCCCGGCTTCGAGACCGCCGTGCGGGTGCGCGGCACCCTGGCCGACCTGACGCTGTTGTGGCGCGGCGACCTCGCGTGGGGTGCGGCGCTGAAGGAGGAGCGGATCGCGCTGGCAGGCTCCCCGGCGGCACGGCGGGCCCTGCCGCGGTGGCTCCTGCTCTCGCAGTTCGCCGCGGCGCCCCGCCCGGGCGGGGCGTGAGTCAGCCCGCGAGCAGCCGCCGCGCGTCGTCCTCTGCCCGCCGCAGCAGCGCGCCGGCCGCGGCGCGCGCGGCGGCCACGTCGTCGCCCGGCGGCAGCGCCACCTCCAGGTAGGCCTTGACCTTGGGCTCGGTGCCCGACGGCCGCACCACCACCCGCAGCCGCGCGCCCGCCTTGAGTGCCCACCGCTCGACGAGGTGCCGGG
>CAZDSL010000427.1:0-2612 GCA_964507655.1 uncultured Mycobacteriaceae bacterium
CAGCCGCCCCTCGTCGAGCAGCTCGCCGATGGCCCGCAGGCGCATGTCGATGCCCTTGGTGTAGTCGAGGCGGTCGACGCCCAGCATGATGACGCGCGGGTCGCCCAGCCGGGTGCGGATCTGCTCGGCGCGGTCGCGCACGGCGCGGGTGCGGGCCAGGCGGTCGATGCGCGACGAGTCGATGGAGATGGGGAACGCGCCCACCCGCACGGTGCGGTTGCCGTACGTGATCGAGCCGTGGCGGGCCAGCGAGCGGACGTAGCCGCGGCTGGTGGGCAGGCCCAGCAGCTTGCGCGCGAGGATCATGAAGTTGTCGGCCCCGCCCGGAAGCTGGAAGCCGATCAGGTCGGCGCCGAGCATCCCCTCGATCACCTCGCGCCGCCACGGGAGCTGCATGAACAGCTCCACCGGGGGGAAGGGGATGTGCAGGAAGAAGCCGATGGTGAGGTCGGGCCGCAGCTCGCGGAGCATGCGGGGCACCAGCTGCAGCTGATAGTCCTGCACCCACACTGTGGCACCGGGGGCCGCGGTGCGGGCCGTGGCCTCCGCGAAGCGCCGGTTGACGTCCACGTAGCTGTCCCACCACGTGCGCCGGTAGATGGGCTTGACCGTGAGGTCGTGGTACAGCGGCCACAGTGTCGCGTTGGAGAAGCCCTCGTAGTACTGCTCGTAGTCGTCGGTGCCGAGGCGCACGGGATGCAGCTCCAGGCCGTCCTCGACGAAGGGGGCGACGTCGGCGCCCGCCTCGCCGGGCCAGCCCACCCAGGCGCCCGCGTTGGTGCGCAGGATCGGCTCCATCGCGGTGACGAGGCCGCCGGGGGAGCGGCGCCAGCGGGTGGTTCCGTCGGGCGCGGTGACGATGTCCACCGGCAGCCTGTTGGCCACCACGACGAACTCGGAACCACCCTTGTGCCCGCTCACGAACGCCTCCACTTCCCGGTCGGTGACGGCGGGGCGAAGCGCGCCCGCCGTACCGTCGATAGTGCCAGGTCAGTCGGCCCGGGGCTGGGGTTCGATGCCGAGCATCGAGAGGAACATGCGGCATTCGTCGGCGTCGGCGGCGAACGCGGCCACGACGCGCTGGGCCTGGCGGGTGGTCTCGTCGGCGAGCGGCTCGATGTCGTCGCCGATCTCGTCTGCGGTGCGGTTGCCGGTGGTGTCGGACGCCATCGGTGCCTCCAGGTAGATGTCCGGGTTCGGGTGGTGCGGTGCGACGCGGATCCGGTCTGCGGGCGTGCGCTCCCGCCGCGGGGTACGCGGTGGAGCCGGGCAGGTGGGGAGCCGCAGCGGCGTCGTCCTCGCCGCGGATCAGTACGACACTATGAGACCTTGCGCTTGTTCCGCCACTTCGATTCCGTGTGTTCTGCGCCATGCCGCGGTTCGCGCGCGATGCGGCGGACAGTGGGCCGCGGGCCGCTCGCCGCGCGGGTGACGATGCGCGGGCGGCGGATGGTGCGCGCGGCCCATTCGCCCAGCACCACGCCGGCGGCCAGCGAGCTGCCGATGCCGAGGACCGTCGCCAGGTTGCTGAAGCCCGACAGCGGCTCGTTGTTGAGGAACGAGAACAGGCTGCGGTAGACGGACAGACCGGGCAGCAGCGGCGTGATGCCCGCGATGCCGACGATGATCGGCGGGGTGAGCGCGCGGCGGGCGAGAAGACCGCCGCCGACGCCGACGACGGTGGCGGCCGCACCGGCGGCGATGATCGGGCCTGCCGCCAGGTAGGAGAGCACGGTGTACACCAGCGCGCCGACCGCGCCGGACACCCCCGCCACGGCGACGGCCTTCGCCTCGGCGTAGCAGGCCAGCGCGAAGAATCCGGCGGCCAGTGCGCCCGCCACCACCTGCACGGTGAGGCGGGTGATGTCGCCGGAGTATTGGGAGGCGCTGATGGGCGGCAGCGACATGCCGGCCGCGTCGGCCACGCGCAGGCCGATGGCGACGCCGACGATGATGCCGGCCGTCATCATCAGCACCTCGAAGAACCGTGCCGAGGCGGTGATGGGGGCGCCGGTGATGGCGTCTTGCACCGAGCCCACCAGCGACAGGCCCGACAGCAGCACCACGATGCCCGAGGCGATCACCAGCGACGGCCGCATGTCCAGCCCGAGCGTGTCGCGCAGCGAATACAGCGCCGCGGCCGGGATGGTGGCGATGATGCCGCCGAGGATCTGCTGATAGAAGTACGGCAGGCCGACGCGGTTGAGCAGCAGATTGGTCTGGTAGATGACCATCGTGCAGGTGAAGGCGACCGCGGTGACGATCACGCCCGCGCCCAGCAGCAGGGCGATCGCGCCGGCCATGCCCGCCCACGCCACGGTGGACACCCACCGCGGGTAGGGGTGCGGCGAGGAGGCGATCGACTCGAGCTCCTCCTGCGCGCGGGCGGGGTTGACCGCCCCCACCCGGATGCGCCGCACGAGGCGGTCGATGGCGGCGAGGCGGCTGAAATCGTGCGAGCGGTGCTCCACGATGCGGATCGAACCGGCCGGCGGCAGCGTCGAACCGCGGCGGGCGCTGATGGCGATGGAGTTGAAGGTGACGTCCACATCGCACTCGGACAGGCCGTAGGCGGCGGCGACCTGGCGCACCTGCACCTGCGTGTCGATGGC
>CAZDSL010000428.1:0-2603 GCA_964507655.1 uncultured Mycobacteriaceae bacterium
CCGGCGACGCCGCCGCCCACCACGACCAGGTCGGCGTGCGCCTCCCACGCGATGCGCGGCGCGGCGGGCCCCACCGGCCGCGGCGCCACGATCACTCCCCCGTGCCCGGGTTGCCGTGCTCGATCATGCGCTCCACCGACAGCCGCGCCGCGGCGACCGTCTCCGGCGCCACGTGCACCTCGTCGGCCCCCACGGCCAGGCAGCGCAGCAGCGCGGCGGGGGTGATCATCTTCATGTAAGGGCACGCGGCGCGGCTGTTGACCGGCTGGAAGTCGACGTCGGGTGCGGCCTTGCGCAGCTGGTAGAGCATGCCCACCTCGGTGGCGACGAGCACCTTCTTGGCGTTGGTCTGCGAGGCCTGGTCGAGCATGCCGCCCGTGGACAGGATCTTCACGCGCTCCTCGGGCACGGTGCCCTCGCCGGCGAGGTAGAGCGCGGAGGTGGCGCAGCCGCACTCGGGGTGCACGAACAGCTCGGCGTCGGGGCTGGCCTCGACCTGCGCGGTGAGCTCGTCGCCGTTGATGCCGGCGTGCACGTGGCACTCGCCCGCCCAGATGTGGATGTTGTCGCGGCCGGTGACGCGCTTGACGTGGGCGCCGAGGAACTGGTCGGGCAGGAACAGGACGTCGCGCGACGGGTCGATCGACTCGACCACGTCGACGGCGTTGGACGAGGTGCAGCAGATGTCGGTGAGCGCCTTCACCTCGGCGGTGGTGTTGACGTAGGAGACGACGACGGCGTCGGGGAACTCGGCCTTCCACTCGCGCAGGTCGGCGGCGGTGATCGAGTCGGCCAGCGAGCAGCCGGCCCGCTCGTCGGGGATCAGCACCGTCTTGTCGGGGCTGAGGATCTTGGCCGACTCGGCCATGAAGTGGACGCCGCAGAACACGATCGTCTGCTCGTCGGCGGCGGCCGCCGCACGGGCGAGCGCGAGGGAATCGCCCACGTGGTCGGCGATGTCCTGGATCGCCGGCAGCTGGTAATTGTGCGCCAGGATGGTGGCGTTGCGCAGCTTCGCCAGGCGGCGGACCTCGGCGGCCCACTCCTCGCCCGGTTCCACTCCGGCGTAGCCGCCGGGCCCGTCGACGATCCCTGCGGCCAGCTCCGAGGCGTACTGCTGCTGCGTCAGCGTGGTCGTCATGGTTCTGCTCCTCACCGAAGGATGCCCCGGGGGCATCGCATGTGCCGTCCGCGTGGTCGGTGAACCGGCGCGGACCCTGTCGGAGACCGCCGCCGTGACCCGGCTTGAAGGCGGTCCGGTTTTCGACTTACAATCGAAAACATGCCACATGATAGCACCACGTTCCACGAAGTCCTCGTCGCGGTGTTCCAGAAACGAGGCGACGCGCTGTGCGTGCTCCTGTGGCAGCGGGCCATCGACCCGGAGGCCGGCACCTGGTCGCTCCCCGGCGGGGCGCTGCGCCACGACGAGGATCTGCCCACCTCCGCCACCCGCCAGCTCGCCGAGAAGGTGGACGTGCAGGAGCTCGCCCACCTCGAGCAGCTCAGCGTGTTCAGCGACCCGCACCGGGTGCCCGGGCCGCGCACCATCGCGTCGGCGTTCCTCGGGCTGGTGCCGTCCCCCGCCGACCCGCAGCTGCCGCCCGACACCCGCTGGCATCCGGTGGACGACCTGCCGCCCACCAGCTTCGACCACGGCGTGGTGATCCGGCACGCGCAGCGGCGGCTGGCGGCCAAGCTCTCGTACACCAACATCGCGTTCGCGCTGGCCGCGGAGCAGTTCACCATGTCGTCGCTGCGCGACCTCTACACGTGCGCGCTGGGGCACCCGGTGGACGCCACGAACCTGCAGCGGATCCTCCGCCGGCGCGGCGTCATCGTGCCCACGGGCGAGACGGCGGCGCCGGGCCGGGCCGGAGGACGCCCGGCGGCGCTCTTCCGGTTCACCGAGTCACGGCTGCGCGTGACCGACGAATTCGCGGTGCTGCGGCCGCCGGGATGATTGCGGCTGCCGGGATGGCGGCGCGGTCACGCCGTGCCGGGCGCGTGGGGGTCGGTCGGCGTCTGAGGCCTTGACGTTCCCTGAGGCCTGGCCGCCGACGGCACCCGCGGGCGCGCACCCAGGTCCGCGTCGGGCGCGAGCAGCGTGGCGACGAGGTACACGAAGCACGCCGCCAGCGCCTGTGCCACCAGCGCCACCCACAGCGTGATCGTCGGCGGCTGCACCACCACCTTGCCCACCATCGAGGCCAGCGCGGCAGCGTCGGGCATCGTGTAGCGGCTACGGGCGATCAGGGCGCCCAGCCCGGCTGCGAACCAGGCCCCGAGGAGGCTGCCCAACACCACCGCGACGACGGTGAGGGGGCCGCGCATGCTGCGCCACGTCCAGGCCGCCGCGCCGGCGATGACGCCCACGGCCACCGAGATCCACACGAAGATGGCGACGGCGTCGAAGACGTGATTGCCGGTCAGGTCCACCGTGAGCAGCGTGCCCCCATCGCCGACCACCTGCGTGCGGCCGGGCGCGAGCAGCCCCCAGACCACTCCCCCGAGCGCACCCACGAGCGCACAGCCGATGCCGATGAGCGCGGCGCCCCGCACGGGCGAGAAGGTCCTCACCCGGCCAGCCTAAAGGGTGGCGC
>CAZDSL010000429.1:0-2595 GCA_964507655.1 uncultured Mycobacteriaceae bacterium
CGGCCGCGCTCACCCGCGCGGCCGGGCTGGCGGTGCGCCTCGGCACGGTGGCCCTGGGCGCCGACCCGGCCGGACCGCCGCCGCGCGACGCCCGCTTCGCCGACCCCACCTGGCGCGACAACCCCGCCTACCGGCGGCTGATGCAGGCGTACCTGGCGTGCACCGAGGCGGCCGAGGGGCTGCTCGAGGACGCCGAGGCGGACGACGTGGACTGGCGTGAGCTGGAGCGCGCGCGCTTCGGCGTCGGCATCCTCACCTCGGCGCTGGCGCCGCCCAACGTGCTGCCCGGCAACCCCGAGGCCCTCAAGCGCGCGTTCGAGACGGGCGGGGCCAGCGTGCTGCGCGGCCTGCGCAACCTGGCCGACGACGTGCTGCACAACGGCGGCGCCCCGCTGCAGGTGGAACGCGGGAAATACCGGGTGGGCCGCGACCTGGCCGCCACGCCGGGGGCCGTGATCGCCCGCACCGACCTCTATGAGCTGGTGCAGTACACGCCCACCACGGAGACGGTGCACCGGATCCCGCTGGTGATCGCGCCGCCCGTGGTCAACCGGCACTACTTCGTCGACATGATGCCCGGCGCGAGCCTGGTCGAACACATGGTGGCCGCCGGGCACACGGTGCTGCTGCCGGTGTGGCGCAACGTGCGCGACGGGCAGGGCGGACACGGGCTCGACGACTACGCGGGCGCGCTCGTCGACGTGCTGCGGATCGCCGCCGACGTGGCCGGCAGCCGGCAGGTGAACCTCTTCGCCTCGTGCACCGCGGGCACCGTGGCGCTGGCCGCGGCGGCGCTGCTCGAGGCCGAGCACGACGACCTGATCTCCTCGCTCGCCCTGGGCGTGGCGATGGTCGGCTACGACGCGCCCTCGGCCGTGGGCATGATCGCGGGCGAGGACACCATCGCCGAGCTGCGCCGCGACGCCGCCCGCGGCGCGGTGGTGCAGGCGCGCGACATCGAGCAGGGCTTCGGGCTGCTCAAGCCCGATCAGCTGGTGTGGAGCTTCGCCCGCAGCCGCTGGCTGCTGGGGGAGGAGCCGCTGGGCACCGAGGTGCTGGCGTGGAGCAGCGCGCCGACCGCGCTGGCCTCCGGGCTGGCGGCCGACTTCGCCGCCATCTCGCTGCACGACGCGTTCCGCCGCCCCGGCACGCTGACCGTGCGCGGCGTGCCCGTGGACCTGGGCGCGCTGAAGATGGACGCCTACGTGGTGGCGGGCAAGGGCGACCACATCTCGCCGTGGGAATCGTGCTACGCGGCCGTCGAGGAGCTGGGCGGCGAGTGCCGGTTCATCCTGGGCGCCGGCGGGCACCTGCCCACCCAGGTGAGCCCGCCCGGCTCGCCCAAGGCCGCCTACTCGACCGGCCCGGCGACCGCCGGCGGGGCGCAGGAGTGGCTGCGGTCGGCCGAGCGGGTGGCGGGCTCGTGGTGGGACGACTACGCCGTGTGGCTGGGCGAGCGGGCCGGCGAGCGCGACGCCGCGCCCGCGTCGCCGGGCGACGGCCGGCCGGTGCTCGGGCCCGCCCCCGGCCGGTACGCGGTGGAGTGACCGGGCGGCCCCAGTAATCTCGGAACCATGGCAGAGGACACCGACGGCACGCCCACCCTGGGCGAACTCATCCGGATGCAGCGCGAGATGGCGGCGCTGCCGATGCGCCAGTTCGCGTCGATGGTCGGCATCTCGGGCCCCTACCTCTCCCAGATCGAACGCAACCTGCGCGAGCCCAGCGACCGCGTCCTCGAGGCCATCGCCGAGAACCTCGAGGTGACGGCCGACCAGCTCCTGTCGCAGTCGCGCCGCGCCGCGCGCGAGGCCCCGTCGGCCACCGTCGCCGCCATCCGCCGAGACAAGGACCTCTCGCCCGCGCAGCGCAAGGCGCTCGAGGAGATGTACGAGACGTTCCTGTCGGTCTCGCGCACCAGGCGCGCGGCCGGTGACGGCGGCTGAGGCCCGCACAGCCCCGGCACCCCCGTTCAGCCCGGCACCCCCGTCCGGCCCGGTGCCCCCGCACACGCCCCCCCGCACACACGACGGCGCCCGGCCCCGCGGGGCCGGGCGCCGGTGCGTCGCGCTACTTCAGCAGCGAGCGCGCGGTGCTCGAGGCCGCCGACGTGAGCGAGCGGACGATCGACGCGTTGGCGTCGGCCACCGTCTGCACCCAGGGCAGCGAGGTGGAGCGGGCCAGCTCGCCCTGCGCGTCGAGCGCCGTGTCCACCACCGTGACGAAGGTGTCGACCTGCGTGGTGGCCGTGGACTTGGCCAGGTCGAACATCCGGCCGCCGATGGCGTCGAACGTGGCGAGGCCGCTGTCGATGCCCGCGGTGAAGGCCTGCGACGCGGCGTTCGCGCCGTCGGCCGGGCCGGTCGTCTTGGTGGTCTTGGTGTCGTTGTCAGCCATGGTCGCTCCCTGTGTCGCCGAACTGTTAGCAATTAGCATGCTAACAGCTAACGGCGGCTCGTGCCAGTGCGGATGCGCTCGGGCCTCAGGCGCGCGGGGCCCCGATGCCCGGATCGATCCGCACCGGCCCGTCCGCCGAGGGCGTGACGGGGAAGTCGAAGATCGCCGTGGGCAGGTACACGGTGGCGCACGAGTTGG
>CAZDSL010000430.1:0-2594 GCA_964507655.1 uncultured Mycobacteriaceae bacterium
CCCGCTCCACCGGAGCCCGCGGCCGCCACCGGGTGCGGGGCGTGACGGGGGCGCGGGGGAGACGGGCCGTCGTGGCGGCCCCGGCGGCGGCCGTGGCATCGTGGACCCGACGGGGAGGGACGGCCGGCGGGCGCCGGGGGACGCGCCGCCGGGCAGGCAGGCGCACGGTTGCGGGCGCACGGATGAGGACGAGGCGATGAGCGAGCAGATTCCCGACGACCTTCAGCACTTCCAGAAGGACTTCGACAAGGCCGAGAAGAAGGTCGCGGGCGAGATCGACCCCGGCGTCCGCGGCGTCGGCATCGCGGTGGTGATCCTGCTGCTGCTCGCGTCGTTCCTGCTGCCGCACACCGGGTCGGTCAACGGCTGGGACGTCCTCGTCGACGACGCCGCCGCGCAGGGCGAGGCCGTCGCCATCACCTCGCAGCTGTTCGTGTGGTTCACGCTGGTGTTCGGCGCGCTCACCGGCATGCTCACGCTGCTCACCCGGCGGTGGACGCTCGCCTGGATCACGGCGGCGGGCTGCGCGGTGTCGGTGTTCCTCGCCGTGCTGGCCATCTGGTCGCGGCAGACGCCCACCGGCGCCCTCGACGCGCAGCAGGCCGCGCTGGCCGACCTGTCCGGTCCCGGCGCCGGCATCATCGTGGGCCTGATCCTGCTCGTGGTGCTCACCTACCTGTGGGTGGGCGTGGCCTGGTCCAAGACCTCCCTGCAGCTCGCGGCCGAGCAGGAGCGGCGCCGCCACGCGGCAGAGGACGAGGACGCCTGGATGCACCAGGCGCGCCTGGGCCGGCCGGAGGGCCCGCGCAAGGAGTGACCGGGACGGCGCCCGCACGGCGGGCGCCGCACGCACACGGGCCCGCCGGCGATGCCGGCGGGCCCGTGTGCGTGCGGTCAGCGGTCGCTGACGGCCGACTCGGCCGCCTCTGCCCACTCGCGCCACTGGGCGGCCTGGGCGCGCGCCTCGGCGGCGTCGGCCCCGCGCCCGGCCGCCTCCGCCCGCTCCGCCTGCGCCTCGAGCTGCTCCACCCGCTCCCGGAACTGCGCGGCCCTCGCCACGGCCTCCGGATCGGAGCGGCGCCACTGGGCGTCGGCCGCGTCGTGGACGCGCTTCTCCACCGCGCGCAGCCGCGACTCGAGCTCGTGCATGCGGTCGCGGGGCACCTTGCCGATCTCCTCCCAGCGGTCCTGGATGCCGCGCAGTGCTGCGCGCGCCTCGTCGAGGCCGCCGGCCGGGTCGATGCGCTCGGCCTCGACGAGCAGCCGCTCCTTGGCCTCCGCATGGGTGGCGTATTCCGCGTCGACCTCGGCGTTCATCCGTTTGCGGGCGCCGAAGAAGGTGTCCTGCGCGGCCTTGAAGCGCGCCCAGAGGGCGTCGTCGATGTCGCGGGGCGCGCGGCCGGCCTGCTTCCACTCGGCCATGAGATCGCGGAAGGCGCCGGCGGTGGGGCCCCAGTCTGTGGAGTCGGCCAGCGCCTCCGCCCGCGCCGCCAGCTCCTCCTTGCGGTGCTTGGCGCCGGCGCGCTGCCGGTCGAGCTCGGCGAAGTGCGAGCCGCGCCGCCGGTTGAACGCCTCGCGCGCCTTGGAGTAGCGCCGCCAGAGCTGATCGTCCGTCTTGCGGTCGATGCCGCGGATCGTCTTCCACTCGTCGAGGATGGCGCGGAGCCTGTCGCCCGCGGCCTTCCACTGCGTCGACTCCGCGGCGATCTGCTCGGCCTCGGCGGCCAGCTCCTCCTTGCGGGCGATCTGCTCGGCGCGGCGCGCGTCCTTGCGCCTGCGCGCCTCGACCACGGCGACATCGCAGTGGTCGCAGACCGTCTCGAGCCGGCGGGTGAGCGCGTCGACGTCGCCGACCACCGCGGCGGTGGGCATCGACTGCAGCAGGGCCTGCGCGCTGGTGCGCGTCTTGGCCAGATCGGCCGTGCCCGACGCGATGCGCGACTCGAGCAGCTCGATCTCGGTGGCCAGATCCTCGTACCGGCGGCCGAAGTGCGCGAGGCCCTCCTCGGCGTCGCCGGCCTGCCACTCGCCCACCTTGCGCTCGCCGTCGCCGGTGCGCACCCACACGGCGCCGTCGGCGTCCACCCTGCCCCACAGGGCCGGATCGTTCGCGGGCACCGCGGGGACGTGCGGCAGGGGGGCATCGCCCGACGGGTGCGGTGCGGGGTGCTCCGCCACGAACGCCGGCGACGGCACCGCCGGGCCCCGGCCCGGACCGGGTACGGGCGCGGGCCGGGGCCTGTCGGCCGCCTGCTGCCCGGACTCCTGTGGCTTCGCGTTGTCGTTCATCGGTCCTCGTCTCCGCCGCGCGTCACGGCCGCCAGTGCTGCCGGCGACGCCCGCCCTGCTGACGGGACCGCCGGGTTTCCGTCACCATTCAACCTGCTCGGGCGGCGCCAGACCATCGAAACCCGCAAGGGGCCGCGTTCTCGCGGGTGGCGGCGCCGGGCGGCCGCGGCGCGCCCGCGATCCGATAGCGTGGGGCACCGTGCTGACCACTGTGTGCCTCGTGCCCTCGACGCCGCTGCTCGTGCCGGAGCTCGGCGGCGCCGCGGGCCACGCGGGGGGCCCGGACGACGCCGCGGCGCCGCTGC
>CAZDSL010000431.1:0-2584 GCA_964507655.1 uncultured Mycobacteriaceae bacterium
GTGCAGCGCGCCCGCGGCGTCGTACACGGCGATGACGTCGCCGCCGGTGGTCGCCACCCACAGCCGCCCCTCGGCATCCACGGCCATCCCGTCCGGGTACGCCCCGGGCAGGTCGACGGTGCACAGGATGCCCAGCGGCTCCACCGCGCCCTCGCCCACGCGGTAGGAGGTGACGTGCCGCCCCACCGTCTCGGTCAGGTACAGCGTCGTTCCCGCCGCGTCGAACCCGATGCCATTGACGAACACGGGCCCCTCCACCATCAGCCCGTACTCGCCGGTCGCCGGGTCGACCGCCCACACCCGCCCGGGCGGAGCGGTGTCCGGGCCTCCCATCGCCTCCTCGCCGCGCGAGTCGGTGACCCACAGCCGGCCGCCGTGGTCGAAGATCAGATCGTTGGGCGCCCCCATTCCGGTCGCCAGGTATTCGGCCTGCCCGTCGCGGATGACGACGACCCCCGGCTCGGCCGCACTCTCGGCCGCCCACACGCCGCCGTTCTGCGCCACATACAGGGCGCCGTCGCCGGCCACTGCCAGCCCATTGGGTCCGCCGCCGATCACGTGCTCGGCCTCGATCGCGCCCGCATCGTCGATGACCAGCACCGACCCGCGGCTCATCGACACGAGCGCCACCCGGCCGGAGCCGAGCCACACCGGCCCCTCCACGAAGCCGAGCCCGTCGGCCACCACCTCGACACCCGTCATTTCCGGCCCCCTTTCCCGGCGGCGCCGCGCCGCGTCACGATTTCCACGCCTTGCCGAGCAGCACCATCGAGTTCGACGTGCCGGTCACCCCATGCACATCAGGGCTCCACGCGACGTCCTCGGCGTTGTAGCCGAACACGACGAACGGCGCGTCCTCGTCCACCTGCCGCTGGATCTCGCCGGCGATGCGCACCCGCTCGGCGTCGTCGCTCTCCGCCTGGAACCGGTCGATCAACGCGTCCATCGCGGGGCTGGTGTGCATCCCGTAGAGCTGGGTGCCGCCGCTGTGCATGGCGGACAGCATCTTGGGGTACGGGTCGGAGTCGCGCAGCGCCAGGCCCCACACGGCCAGGTCGTAGTCGTGCTCGGCGGCGACGGAGCGCAGGTGGTCGCCCTGAGTGGGCATCACCTTGAGGTCGACGTCGAAGCCCACGGACTCCAGCTCCGCCTCGATCGCGATGGCCTGCTTCTGCAGCGCTTCGCCCGGCCCGGTCTCCACCGAGATCGCGCCGGAGAAGCCGTCGGCCTCGGCCTGCTGCACGAGCGCCGCGGCCTCGGCCTTGTCGGTCTTCGGCTCGGCGACGTCGGTGTGCCAGTGCGAGTAGGCGGAGAACAGTTCGCTGTGGCCGTACGCCGGGTCGCCGTGGGCCCGAAGGCTCAGCGTGGCCGGGTCGATCGCGAGCTGCATGGCCTTACGCACGCGCACGTCGGCGCCCGGCCGGCCCGGTTCGGCGTTGATGATCCCCGCGTTGGATGCGGCCGTCATGTTGACGTACCCGGGCAGGCCCTGGTCCAGCACCTGCTGCACCTCCTCCGGCTCACGCACCAGCGCCATATCGACGCCGCCGTTGAAGAACGTCTCCAGCGCCACCTGCGTGGTGGGGAAGTAGACGAACTTCACCGCGTCGAGGTTCGGCGCGCCGCCCCAGTAGTCGGCGCGCGCCGAGAGCGTGATCGCGTTGCCGTGCTCCCACTTGTCCAGCGTGAACGGGCCGGCGCCCACCGGGTGGAAGCCTGCGCCGGGCGCGCCCGCCGAGGCGGCGACGATCATCCCCGGGCCCGAGGTCAGCGCGTAGGCGAACCCCGGCCACGGCTTGGTGAGGGTGTACACGACGGTGTGCGCGTCGGGCGTGTCGATGGCGGCGACGTTGTCGTTCCACAGCGGCCCCTCGGGCGCCTTGGCCGCCGCGTACCGCTCCTGGCTCGCCTTGACGGCGGCAGCGTCGAGCGGCGTGCCGTCGGAGAAGCTGACGCCGTCGCGCAGCGTCAGCGTCCAGGTGCGGTAGTCGTCGGAGTGCGCGAGCCCCTTCGCCAGCTGGGGCTTGTAGGTGCCGCTCGCGGTGTCGTAGCGCATCAGGGTGTCGTAGATGTTCGCCAGCTCGACGCCGCCGGTGGTGACCGCGGCGATGGTCTTGGCCGGGTCCAGCGTCGACGGCTCGCCGTAGCCCGCGAAGGAGAGCGTGCCCCCGCGCACCGGATCGCCCTCATCGTCGCCGAGGTTGATCATGCCGTCGTGCAGGTCCGCGAACGCGTTGACGGCGGACGATCCCGTCGCAGACGCACCCCCGTCGTCGGCAGCGCAGCCCGAGGCCAGCATGCCCACCGCCACGGCGCCGGCGCACAGCGGCAGCAGAAGTCGCCGGGTTCTGTTCATCGGTAGTCCCTCCTGTGGGGAGCGCGGAATCGCAGGCGTGGCGCGTGCGCGGGCCCGATCCGTCACATTGTTCATTACGTGTTAACACGTAACGTAATAGGATCGCAAGGGTTTCGGGCCGGTCCAAGGGATGCCTCCGGAAGCGGACGATGGCGTGCCGCCCAGCCGCTACCGAACCCCCGCCCCGAACCGCGCCCAGTCGTCGGGGTCGTGGCACACCCAGATGTC
>CAZDSL010000432.1:0-2579 GCA_964507655.1 uncultured Mycobacteriaceae bacterium
AGCACCGGTCCCCCGGGCCGTCCTGGGGTCTCCAGGCTCCGCCCGGGTCCGCCGACCGGCGTGCGCCGAGTGCGGGGTCCCGTGGGTCGGCGGGATCGACGCTCCGGCGCCCGCGGGCGTCGTCGCGTCGGCGCTGCGCCCCATCGACGCCTACCACTCCGCGCCCGCACCCGCCGCCGCCCCCGCCATGGGGGCCGGCGCCGCCGGCGGGCCCAATCCGGCCGCCCTGGTGGGCGACGTGGTCTCGCTCCCGCCGGGCCCGCTCGGCATCCCCGGCATCATGCTGGGCGCCTACAAGCACGCGGCCGACCTCATGGCGCAGGTGCAGCCCGGCTGCCACCTGCCCTGGTACCTGCTGGCCGGCATCGGCAAGATCGAGTCGGGCCACGCGGGCGGCGGGCAGGCCGATTCGCACGGCAACACCACCACCCGCATCCTCGGGCCCGTCCTCGACGGCCACCTCGCGGGCAACGCCGTCATCACCGACTCGGACGGCGGCGCCCTCGACGGCGACACCGGCTACGACCGCGCGGTGGGCCCCATGCAGTTCATGCCCGGCACCTGGAACCACTTCGGCGCCGACGGGAACAACGACGGCGTCGCCGACCCCAACAACGCCTACGACGCGGCCTTCGCCGCCGGGCGCCTGCTGTGCGCCTCCGGCGGCGACCTGTCCGACCCGGCCGCCACCACCTCGGCGATCCTCACCTACAACTACTCCATGGCGTACGTGCAGAACGTCCAGGCCTGGGCCCACGCGTACCAGACGGGCGCCTACCCCACGCCCAGCGAGCTGCCGCCCATCGGCCCGGGCGACACCTCCATCGACGCGCCGCCCGACCTCACCCCCGCGCCCACCCCGGAGCACCTGCCCGATCCCCCCGCGCCGCAGGCGGCCGCGGAGACGCTGCCGGGCACCCAGATCCCCGCCACCACGGTGGAGATCCCCGGCCTTCCGCCGGTGCAGGTGCCGAAGCTGCCCACGATCGAGCTCCCGCAGATCACCCTGCCGTGCCTGATCAACTGCCCGCCGCCCACACCGGAGCCGGCCCCCACGCCGCAACCGGCCCCCGCGGATCCTGCCGCCACCCCGGCGCCGCCCAACCCCTGACCGGCCGGCCCTCCCGCGCCTCGGTGGTATTATTTCCGACAGGACCCGTATTTAATGCCCCGCGCGGCGGGCCGCGGCCTCCTAGCCGGGCATGACGGGATTGTCTGTGGCGCAGCCACCCGTCCTATGATCGGAAGCGATGACCGAGCTCACCGAATCAGCAGTCCGCAGCGCGCTCTCGCGGGTCGACGACCCGGAGATCCGCAAGCCCATCACCGAGCTGGGGATGGTCCGCAATGTCGACATCGCCGCCGACGGCACCGTCGACATCGGCATCTATCTCACGGTGGCGGGCTGCCCCATGCGCTCCGAGATCAGCGACCGCGTCACCCGCGCCGTCGCCGACGTCCCCGGCGTCGCCGCCGTGCGCGTCGAACTCGACGTGATGAGCGACGAGCAACGCACGGAGCTGCGCCGCAGCCTCCGCGGCGACTCGGCCGACCCCGTGATCCCCTTCGCCCAGCCGGGTTCGATGACGCGCGTGTACGCCGTCGCCTCCGGCAAGGGCGGCGTGGGCAAGTCCAGCGTCACCGTCAACCTGGCCGCGTCGATGGCCGCGCGGGGGCTGTCGGTGGGCGTGCTCGACGCCGACATCTACGGGCACTCCGTGCCCCGCATGCTCGGCACCGATGCCCGGCCCACGCAGGTCGAGAAGATGATCATGCCGCCCATCTCGCATGACGTGCGGCTGATCTCCATCGCCATGTTCACCAACAACAACGCACCGGTGGTGTGGCGCGGCCCCATGCTGCACCGCGCGCTGCAGCAGTTCCTGGCCGACGTCTTCTGGGGCGACCTCGACATCCTCCTGCTCGACCTGCCGCCCGGCACCGGCGACATCGCCATCTCCGTGGCGCAGCTCATCCCGGGCGCCGAGATCCTCGTGGTCACCACCCCGCAGCAGGCGGCGGCGGAGGTGGCCGAGCGGGCGGGCGCCATCGCGCTGCAGACGCGCCAGCGGGTGGCCGGCGTCATCGAGAACATGTCGTGGCTCGAGCTGCCCGACGGCACCCGCATGGAGATCTTCGGCACGGGCGGGGGCCAGGCGGTGGCCGAGAACCTCACCCGCGCGGTGGGCGCCGACGTGCCGCTGCTCGGCCAGGTGCCGCTCGATACCGCCGTGCGCGAGGCCGGCGACCGCGGCACCCCCATCGTGCTCTCGGGCCCCGACACGCCCGCGGGGGCCGCGCTCAACGCCATCGCCGAGAAGCTCTCGGTGCGCAAGCGCGGGCTGGCGGGCATGTCGCTGAGCATCAATCCCTCGGGCCGCTGACGGCCGCGATCCCCATACCGGAAGGCTCCCGCCGCATCGTGCGGCGGGAGCCTTCCCGTATGGGGGGCGGCGCGGCGGCGACCTAGGTGGCGTCCTCGTCGTAGACGGCGCGCGCGGGCCCCTGTGCGTCCTGCGGCGGAGCGGGTGCGCCCTGCGGCGGTGCGGGTGCGGCGGCGGGCCCCGGCGCCGACCCCT
>CAZDSL010000433.1:0-706 GCA_964507655.1 uncultured Mycobacteriaceae bacterium
CGCCGACGCGGCGCTCGGGCGCGTCACCGTCACGCTCGACATGGCGGACCTCGCCCAGGCCGACCTCGTCATCGAGGCGGCCCCCGAGATCGAGTCGCTGAAGACGCAGATCTTCGCCGACCTCGACAAGACGGTCAAGGCCGAGGCCATCCTGGCCACCAACACCTCGTCGATCCCGGTGATCAAGGTCGCCAACGCCACCGCGCGGCCCGACAAGGTGGTGGGCGTCCACTTCTTCAACCCCGTGCCTGTGATGCCGCTGGTGGAGATCATCTCCACGCTCGCCACCGCGCCCGCCACGGCCGCCGCCGTCACCGAGTACGTGGGCGGCGTCGTGGGCAAGACGACGGTGCAGGCCGGCGACCGCTCCGGGTTCATCGTCAACGCACTGCTCATCCCGTACCTGCTCTCGGCCGTGCGCATGTACGAGTCGGGGTACGCCAGCAAGGAGGACATCGACGCCGGCATGAAGGGCGGCTGCGGGCACCCGATGGGGCCGCTGACGCTGTGCGACACGGTGGGCCTGGACGTGGCGCTGGCCGCGGCCGAGTCGATGTACGCCGAGTTCGGCGAGCCGCACCTGTGCCCGCCCCCGCTGCTGCGCCGGATGGTCGACGCCGGCCACCTGGGCCGCAAGTCGGGCAAGGGCTTCTACGACTACAGCTAGCCGGCGGTGATCGGCGGCCGCGGCGCCGCGGCGGGGACG
>CAZDSL010000433.1:716-2577 GCA_964507655.1 uncultured Mycobacteriaceae bacterium
TGGGACGTCCCCTCCCCCCGCCCCCGGGGGGTGAGGGCCGGCCGCGGCGCCGGGGGGGGCCCGCCCCCGCCGCGCCGCCGCGCCGCATCCGGGGCGTGTCGCATCCGCGTGGGTACGCTCGGCGCATGGGATTCGTGCGCGACGAGCGGCAGGCGATTGTGGAGACGATGCAGCGGACGGGCTCCGAGGCGCCCACGCTGTGCGAGGGGTGGACGGTGCGCGACCTGGCCGCGCACCTGGTGCTGCGCGAGCGTCGGATGGACGCGGCGGCCGGGATCCTGGTGCCGCCGCTCGCCGGGTACACGGCGCGGGTGCAGCGCGGCATCGCGCGGCGCGGCTTCGGGGAACTGCTCGACTGCATCCTCCAGGGACCGCCGTGGTATTCGCCGATGCACTACCTGGACGAGAAGGCGAACCTCGTCGAGTACTTCGTGCACCATGAGGACGTCCGCCGGGCCCAGCCGCAGTGGGAGCCGCGCGAGCTCCCCGAGCAGGTGCAGCGGGCGCTGTGGCGTGCGGCGGGCATGTTGGGTCGCCGCGGCTACGCCAAGGCCCCGGCCTCGGTCACGCTCGCCACGCCCGACGGCGCCACCGCCCGCGTGGTCACCGGCCGCGGCCCGGAGGTGACGGTGCGCGGGCTGCCCGGCGAGCTGGTGCTGCACGCCTTCGGGCGCGACGCGGTGCGCCTCGAGTTCGACGGCCCCGCGGAGGCGGTCGAGGCCGTGCGCACGATGCGCAGGACGTTCCCGTGACGGGCGGCGCGGCGCCCGGCGCCGCCGCGATGCCGCTGCGGCGGCTGGGGCGCAGCGGGCTGACGGTGTCGGCCGTGGGCCTCGGCTGCAACAACCTCGGCAAGCCGGGCACGCCCAGCGAGACGCTCGAGGGCACGACGGCCCTGATCGACGCCGCGCTGGATGCGGGCGTCGTCCTCTTCGACACGTCCGACACGTACGGGGCCGTGCCGGGGCTCAGCGAGGAGCTGCTGGGACGCGCGCTGGGCCGCCGGCGCGACGACGTGGTGGTGGCCACCAAGTTCGGCCACAGCATGCGCGGCGAGGCGGGCAGGGACTTCGGCGCCCGCGGGTCACGGCGCTACATCGTCCGGGCGGTCGAGGATTCGCTGCGCCGGCTGGGCACCGACCGGATCGACCTGTACCAGCACCACACGCCCGATCCGGCCACCCCGCTGGACGAGACCCTCGCCGCCCTCGAAGACCTGGTGCGCGCCGGCAAGATCCGCTACGCCGGGCACTCCAACCGCGCCGGCTGGCAGATCGCCGACGCCGAGCACGTGGCGCGGGCCCGCGGCGGGCTGCGCTTCACGTCCACGCAGAACCAGTACAACCTGCTCGAGCGCGCGGCCGAGCAGGAGATGCTGCCCGCGGCGCGCGAGTACGGGGTGGGGTTCCTCCCGTTCTTCCCGCTCGCCAACGGCCTGCTCACCGGCAAATACACGCGCGAGAGCGCCCCGGCCGACGGGCGGCTCACGCGCAGCAAGAGGCACCTGCTCGACGCGGCCCCGTGGGACACGCTCGAACGGTTCGCCGCGTTCTGCGCCGAGCGCGGCATCACCGGCACCACCGCGGCCATCGGCTGGCTCGCGGCCCAGGAGGGCGTGGCCTCGGTGATCGCGGGCGCCACCCGGCCCGAGCAGGTGCGGCACAACGCGGCCGCGGCCGGCTGGCGGCCCACCGCCGACGATCTGGACGCGCTCGACGCGATCTTCCCGCCCCCGCCGCCGGCCTCGCCCTTCTGACGCGGGGAGGGGAGGCGGGCCGCCTGCGCGGGGCCGCCTGCGCGGGGCCGAGTGAGTAGGACCGCAAAAGAACGGCCGCAAAAGAAGGGCCGCAAAAGAAGGGCC
>CAZDSL010000434.1:0-2569 GCA_964507655.1 uncultured Mycobacteriaceae bacterium
CCGATGACGTAGGTGATCGCCATCGCCGCGGCACCGCCGCACACCACCCGCAGCACGGCGCGTCCGCGATCGGCGCCGCCGAGGGTGGCGCTCACGGCGCCGGTGATCGCGAGCGCCGCCAGCACCGCGGCCACCGTGATGGGCACACGCACCGACTCCGGCGGCAGCACGATCGCGATGAGCGGCAGCAGCGCGCCGAGCACGAAGGAGATCGCCGACGAGATCGCCGCGTGCCAGGGCGAGACGAGCTCGTCCGGATCGATCCCCAGCTCCACCTCGGCGTGGGCGGCGAGCGCGTCGTGCGCGGTGAGTTCGCGCGCCACGGTGTGCGCCGTCTCCCGGCTGAGCCCCTTGGCCCGGTACAGGCCGGTGAGTTCGCGCAGCTCCGCATCGGGCTCCGACTCCAGCTCGCGGCGTTCCTTGGCCAGCAGCGCCCGCTCCGAATCGCGCTGCGTGCTCACCGAGACGTACTCCCCCACCGCCATCGACGCCGCGCCCGCGATCAGGCCCGCCACGCCGGCGGTGAGCAGCGCCTCGCGCGAGACCGACGCCGCCGCCACGCCCACCACCAGGCCGGCCGTGGAGACGATGCCGTCGTTGGCCCCCAGCACCCCCGCGCGCAACCAGTTCAGCCGCGAGGCCACCGCCCCACTGTGCGGCTCCGTGTGCATGTCCATCGCGTCGTCCTCCGCGAGTGCCTCCATGACCCCGAGAATATGCGTGCATGCACACGCACACCAGCAAGGAAAGGCTGTACTACCTGCGGTTTTGTTAGGCTAAGCGAAGCCGCGGAGCGGTCGGGCGGCGACGCCACGGGTGGGCCGCACGCTCAACCACGGGTGGGCCGCACGCTCAACCACGGGTGGGCCGCACGCTCAGCCGCAGAGAGGCCGGACGTCGCCGCCGCAGTGAGCCCGCACGCTCAGCCGAACAGCACCGCGTACCCGGGCTTGATGACGTCGTCGATGAGCGCCAGCCGCTGATCGAACGGGAGGAAGGCCGACTTGGCCGCATTGATGGTGAACCGCTGCAGATCCACCCAGTCGTAGCCGAAGGTGTCGACGAGCTTGACCATCTCGCGGCTCATCGTGGTGTCGCTCATCAGCCGGTTGTCCGTGTTGACGGTGACGCGGAACCGCAGCCGGGCCAGCAGGTCGAAGGGGTGCTCGGCGAGGCTCGCCACCGCACCCGTCTGCACGTTGGAGCTGGGACACAGCTCGAGCGGGATGCGCTTGTCGCGCACGTAGTTCGCGAGCCGTCCCAGCACCGGCCGGGCGCTGGCGGGTGCGTCGGGCGACCAGTCGGCGATGCCGCCGGGCGGCACGGTGATGTCGTCGGTGATGCGGACGCCGTGGCCCAGCCTGTCGGCGCCGCAGAAGGCGATGGCCTCGTGGATCGACGGCAGCCCGAACGCCTCGCCCGCGTGGATGGTGAAGTGCGCGGACGCCTGCCGCATGTACTCGAACGCGTCGAGGTGGCGGCTGGGCGGGTTGCCGGCCTCGGCGCCGGCGATGTCGAAGCCCACCACCCCGTGGTCGCGGTACCGCACGGCCAGCTCGGCGATCTCGCGCGAGCGGGCGGCGTGGCGCATCGCGGTGACCAGCGTGCCGATGCGGATGCGGTGCCCGCGGCCGGCGGCGATGTCGGTGCCCTCGGCGAAACCGTCGAGCACCGCCTGCACCACCTCGTCGAGGCCCAGCCCCGCCTCCAGGTGCTGCTCGGGCGCGAAGCGCACCTCGGCGTAGACGACACCGTCCTCGGCCAGGTCGACGGCGCACTCGCGGGCCACCCGCACCAGCGCGCTGCGGTGCTGCATGACGCCGACCGTGTGCGCGAAGGTCTCGAGGTACGTCTCGAGCGATCCGCTGCCCGCCGCCTCGCGGAACCACTGCGCCAGCGCGGGGCCGTCGTCGCGCGGCAACGCCCGGTAGCCGTGCTCGCGGGCGAGGTCGAGGACGGTGGCGGGGCGCAGGCCGCCGTCGAGGTGATCGTGCAGGAGGACTTTCGGGGCCGCGCGCAGCGCAGAATCCGGCGCCGCGCGCAGCGCAGAATCCGGCGCCGCGCGCAGCGCTGAATCCGGCGCCGCCCGGCCCGCCGCCTCGTCGTCCCCGGCGTTCACGGGCTCGGTGGTGTGCACGGGGCCGACGCTACCCGGCCGCGCCGCGTCATCCGAGCACCGCGGCGTCCTCCTCGGCGAAGCGGTCTTCGAGCGCCTCGGGGGTGTGGTCGAGGTCGATCTCCTCCACCGCGCGCCCGCGTGCCGATTCGATGGCGGTGAGCCGGCGCTGGGCACGGTCGGCCGCGTACTGGATGAATTCGTCGGGGTCGAGGCCGAAGGGCTGCTCCTCGAACTGCTCATTGACCCAGGTGATCATGGTGACGGCGTGCGGCATGAGTTCGGCGATACGTTGCTGCACCAGCTCCCAGAGGCTGTCGTCCGCCGCCACGTGCCGCCGGCAGGTGAACGTGCCCCAGGCCATGTGCCGGCGCTCGTCGAGGCTGATCCGGTTGATGAGTTCCTGCATGCCCGGGAGGATCCCCTCCTGCGTGCACACCTTCTGCCAGGCGT
>CAZDSL010000435.1:0-2559 GCA_964507655.1 uncultured Mycobacteriaceae bacterium
GGCGAGCCGCTCCCGTCGGCCTCAACTCCCGCCGGCCAAGCGAATTCGGCACGTTGAGAGGCTGAAACGTGCCGAATCCGCTTGCTCGGCGAGGCCACCATCAAGCTGGCCGTCTCGCGCGCTGTGGGATGGCGTGCGCCGAGGAACGGGTACGAGGGCCACGGTTCTGAAAGCGTCCTCGGAGTACATTGGAGTTCGTGGGGGGAGATGCCGGGGTATCCGGCGGACACGGACCCGTCCGACAGGCCCGCGGGACGATGGTGGGGCGCCAACGCCTGGTTTTCGAACCCTCATGACACGACCATCTACCGTCACTCCCAGAATCGGTGATCGCAATGAGCAGAGTCGACGACATCATCGCGGACGAGAGCGCCGCGCTCGAGGCTGCGCAGATCTCGACGCCGCTGCCGGCACACGTTCGTGTCGACCAGCCCAACGCCGCACGCTCCCGGATGTTCTCGATCCGGTTGCGCGACGAGGAGTATCGCGCGCTGTGCGCCATGGCGGACGAGCGAGATCTGCCGGTGCGAACCCTCGCCCGCGCATGGCTGCTCGACCGGCTCCGCGCCGAGGCCGACGGAGCGGGGTCCGACAGCCTGGCGGAGCGCGTCGACCGCCTCGAGCGCGCCGTCTTCGACGCGTAGCCCGGCCCCGGTCAAGGCCGCTCCACCAAGCGGATTCGGCACGTTCCGGCGCCGAAACGTGCCGAATCCGCTTGCCGGGCGGTCCAGATGCGTCCGGTGCCTATCCTGGAGGCGAGCCTTCCCGTCCCCACCTGAGGTGAATCCGGATGACCGACCGCCCCGTGCAGAGCACCCGCATCGTCCTCGCGTCCCGGCCGCACGGCGCGCCCGTGGCCGACGACTTCCGCCTCGAGGCCGCCAACCTGCCCGCCGTCCGCGAGGGTCAGGTGCTGCTGCGCATCGTCTACCTCTCGCTCGACCCGTACATGCGCGGACGTATGAGCACCGCCGAGTCGTACGCCGACCCCATGGAGATCGACGACGTCATGGTGGGCGGCACCGTGGCGCAGGTGGTCGAGTCGCGGTTCCCGGGGCTCGACCCGGGCGACTACGTCCTGTCCTATTCGGGCTGGCAGACGCACGCGGTCGTGGGCGGCGAGCACGTGCGCAAGCTCGATCCGTCGCTCGCGCCGCTGTCCACCGCGCTGGGGGTGCTGGGCATGCCCGGCTTCACCGCGTACGCGGGCCTGCTCGCCATCGGCCGCCCGCAGCCGGGCGAGACGGCGGTGGTGGCCGCGGCTGCCGGGCCGGTGGGGTCGGCGGTGGGGCAGATCGCGCGCATCCGGGGTGCGCGGGCGGTAGGCATCGCGGGCGGCCCGCGCAAGTGCGAGTACCTGGTGGAGAAGCTGGGCTTCGACGCCGCCATCGATCACCGCGCCCCCGATTTCGCCGAGCAACTGGCGCAGGCGGTGCCCGGCGGCATCGACGTGTACTTCGAGAACGTCGGCGGCAAGGTCGCCGACGCGGTGCTACCGCTGCTCAACACCTATGCGCGGGTGCCGGTGTGCGGGCTGGTGGCGCAGTACAACGCCGTGGAGCGGCCCGCCGGCGCCGACAGGCTGCCCGGGTTCTTCGGCCGGGTGCTGACGAAGAGCCTCACAGTGCGCGGGTTCATCCAGTCGGAGTTCGTCGACGAGTGGCACGACGATTTTCGGGTCGATATGGGCCAGTGGGTGCGTGAGGGGCGGGTCCGCTACCGGGAGGATGTCGTGGACGGCCTGGAGAACGCGCCGGCGGCGTTCATGGGGATGTTGGAGGGCCGCAATTTCGGCAAGCTCGTGGTGCGTGTCGGTGAAGAGTAGGGGCCGGCCGGGCCGTTCCTGATGCCGGCCGCCTGACCCCCGCTGCCGCCGACGTGGCAGCGGGGGTCAGGTGTATCTCGGCCGCCCTCGAGGCACCTCGTCTGTGCGCCGGCGGCTCGGACCGGTCGCCGACACGCCCGGGCGCAGGTACGCGAATGACCCGATCGGCCGACATCCTCGGCGGGTGCGGGCGAGGTGTAGCGCGCCCTTCTCGGGGCGGCGTGCCCACCCTGTGCCTGGGTCGGGCACTTGTGCAAACGCATGTCCAAATCCTAGGCGGTGCAACCCGATTCGCCATCCGGGCGCCGCGGGCAGCGCCGTGTCAGGGGGTGTCGATACCGGGGCGAACGGCTGGACCGGAACGTGTTGTGGACCGTTGTGAACAACGACGGTTTCAAAGAATTGTTCCGCGAAGGGTTACGTGTTCCACTGCTCGGATGTACGGTGATGCGGACCACATCGAAGCTCGTGGTGAGGAGGGGTTCTTGTCGGCTGGGCCCGTTGCGTTCCGGTATCGGGCCGTTGTGAAGGTTTGCCTTAGACGGGTGAACCGCAATTGACTGAGGGAGTGGTTTGATGCATCGGAGCGTTTCTGCCGTCGGGGTGACGGCGGTAATCGCGGGCGCGGGCCTGGATGTGACCTACAGCTGAGTTCGAGTTCCGCGGATGCACAGGTGACCTGTGTTCCGATTCACTTACAGGGCAGAAGGCAGGCTTTATGTCAACAATGTTCC
>CAZDSL010000436.1:0-2558 GCA_964507655.1 uncultured Mycobacteriaceae bacterium
GGTGCCGTTGCCCACCGAGAAGAACGTCTACTGCGTCATCCGCTCGCCGCACAAGGACAAGGACTCGCGCGAGCACTTCGAGATGCGTACCCACAAGCGCCTCATCGACATCCTCGACCCGACGCCCAAGACGGTCGACGCGCTCATGCGCATCGACCTGCCGGCCAGCGTCGACGTCAACATTCAGTGAGCCCGGGAATACGCAGCAGCGGAGAACATTCAATGACTGATACCGAGATCAAAGGCATCCTGGGCAACAAGCTCGGCATGACCCAGGTCTTCGACGAGAACAACCGGGTCGTTCCGGTGACGGTCGTCCAGGCCGGTCCGTGCGTCGTCACCCAGGTGCGCACCGAGGAGCGCGACGGCTACAACGCCGTGCAGCTCGCCTTCGGCGCCATCGACCCGCGCAAGGTCAACAAGCCCCTCGCCGGCCACTACGCGAAGGCCGGGGTCACCCCGCGCCGCCACATCGTGGAGCTCCGGGTGGCCGACGCCTCGCAGTACGAGGTGGGCCAGGAGATCGCGGCCGACGCCTTCACCGACGGCGCGCTCGTCGACGTCACCGGCACCAGCCGGGGCAAGGGCTTCGCCGGCACCATGAAGCGGCACGGCTTCGCCGGCCAGGGCGCCAGCCACGGCGCGCAGGCCGTGCACCGCCGCCCCGGCTCGATCGGCGGCTGCGCCACGCCGGGCCGTGTCTTCAAGGGCATGCGCATGTCGGGCCGCATGGGCAACGACCGCGTCACCACGCAGAACCTCACGCTCCACAAGGTGGACGCCGAGGCCGGTCTGCTGTTGATCAAGGGTGCGATCCCGGGCCGCAAGGGCGGCGTCGTGATCGTCAAGACCGCAGTGAAGGGTGGTGCCCAGGCATGAGCGCCGAGAACACCGTCAACCTCACCCTCGACGTCCACGTCCCGGCCGGCGGAACCGACGGTTCCGTGGAGCTGCCGGCCGACATCTTCGACGTCGAGCCGAACATCCCCCTGATGCACCAGGTCGTCACCGCCCAGCTCGCGGCGGCGCGCCAGGGCACGCACAAGGCGAAGACCCGTGGCGAGGTCCGCGGCGGCGGCCGCAAGCCGTACCGCCAGAAGGGCACCGGCCGCGCGCGTCAGGGCTCGATCCGCGCACCGCAGTTCACCGGCGGCGGCGCTGTGCACGGCCCGCAGCCGCGCGACTACTCGCAGCGCACTCCCAAGAAGATGATCGCCGCCGCCCTGCGCGGGGCGCTCACCGACCGGGTCCGCAACGAGCGCATCCACGTCGTGTCCGAGCTGGTCGAGGGCCAGGTGCCCTCCACCAAGAAGGCGATCGAGTTCCTCGGCCGCCTCAGCGACCGCGAGAAGTTCCTCGTCGTCGTGCCGCGCGAGGACGTCGCCACGTGGCAGAGCGTGCGCAACATCCCGGGCGTCCACGCGATCGCCCCGGATCAGCTCAACACCCACGACGTCCTGCTCAGCGACGACGTCGTCTTTTCCGTGGCGGCCCTGACGAGCTTCGTCTCCGCCCGCAGCACGGCAGCGAAGGAGGTCTCGGCGTGAGCATCGCGGAGATCAAGTCGGACCCGCGCGACATCCTGCTCGCGCCGGTGGTCTCGGAGAAGTCCTACGGGCTCATGGAGGACGGTGTCTACACCTTCCTGGTGCGTCCGGACGCCAACAAGACGCAGATCAAGATCGCCGTGGAGAAGGTCTTCGGCGTCAAGGTCACGTCGGTGAACACCGCCAACCGCCCGGGCAAGCGCAAGCGCACCCGCTTCGGCTACGGCAAGCGCAAGGACACCAAGCGCGCGTTCGTGACCCTGTCCGACGACAGCAAGCCCATCGAGATCTTCGGGGGCCCGGTCGGCTGAGCGCGAGCTCGACCACCGGACTCATAGAAGGTAAGGACTCCACCACTCATGGCAATCCGTAAGTACAAGCCGACGACACCGGGCCGCCGCGGCTCGTCCGTCGCCGATTTCTCCGAGATCACGCGATCGACGCCCGAGAAGTCGCTGGTGCGCCCGCTGCACAGCAAGGGCGGCCGCAACGCGCACGGGCGTATCACCACCCGCCACCAGGGCGGCGGTCACAAGCGCGCCTACCGTCTGATCGACTTCCGTCGCCACGACAAGGACGGCGTGCCGGCCAAGGTCGCGCACATCGAGTACGACCCCAACCGCACCTCGCGCATCGCGCTGCTGCACTACCACGACGGCGAGAAGCGCTACATCCTCGCGCCGAAGGGTCTGCACCAGGGCGACGTGGTCGAGGCCGGCCCCAACGCCGACATCAAGACCGGCAACAACCTGCCGCTGCGCAACATCCCGGCCGGCACCGTGATCCACGCCGTGGAGCTGCGCCCGGGCGGCGGCGCCAAGATGGCCCGCTCGGCCGGCGCCAGCATCCAGCTGCTGGGCAAGGAGGGCAAGTACGCCACCCTGCGCATGCCCTCGGGCGAGATCCGCCGCGTCGACGTGCGCTGCCGCGCCACCGTCGGCGAGGTCGGCAACGCCGAGCAGTCCAACATCAACTGGGGCAAGGCCGGCCGCATGCGCTGGAAGGGCAAGC
>CAZDSL010000437.1:0-2545 GCA_964507655.1 uncultured Mycobacteriaceae bacterium
CCGTGTACGGGGCCGCGACCCCGATGCGGGCCGTGGGTCCCGTGCGGGCCGGCCTCACGCGGGCCGCCCTGCGGGCGGGACGCCCCCGCCGGCGCGTGCGCCGCATGCGGGGCGGCGATGCGGTGCGCGGCCCGCGCACGACGCCCTGGCGGCGGAGCTGGTGAGGAGAGCAGAGACCATGGCGGTGCCCACGCGCGAACAGGTGATCGCGCTGCTGACCGACCCCGTCCACCGCGGCGGCGCCGAGGTGGAGGACGTCGAGGTGTCGGCCGCGGGGGCCAAGTCGGTGGTGCGGGTGATCGTCGACGCGGAGGCGGGGCTCTCGCTCGACGACGTCGTGCGCCTCACCGGCCTCGTCTCCGACGAGCTCGACGCGGACACCACGCTCGGCTCCGGCCCCTACACGCTCGAGGTGACCTCCCGCGGCGTCGACCGCCCGCTCACGCTGCCGCGCCACTGGCGCCGCGCGCGCGGCCGCCGGGTCGAGGTGCAGGCCGGGGAGTCGCCGTTCGTGGGGCGGGTCGGCGAGCTGCGCGGCGACGACGCCGCCACCGCCGTCGTCGCCCTCGCCGTGCCGGGCGACTCCGGCCCCGAGCTGCGCGAGGTGCCGCTCGCGGGCATCGAGCGCGCCGTGGTGCAGGTGGAGTTCTCGAAGCCCGACCCGCGCGAGATCGCGCTCACCGGCGCGGCCGTGGAGCCCCCGGCCGGGACGGCCGACGCCGCGCCGGCCAGTGCACCGAAGGAGAAGGACAAGTGAATATCGATCTGAACGCGCTGCGCGCGCTCGAGGCCGAGAAGGAGATCCCCCGCGGGGCCATCCTCGACGCGCTGCGCACCGCGCTGCTCACGGCCTACCGGCACACCGCCGACCGGCACGACACGCGCGCGCATCCCGACGCGCGCATCGACATCGACGAGAAGACCGGCGCGGTGCGGGTCCTGGTGCGCGAGACCGACGACGACGGCAACCTCGTCTCCGAGTGGGACGACACCCCCGAGGGCTTCGGGCGCATCGCGGCCACCACCGCCCGCCAGGTGATCCTGCAGCGGCTGCGCGACGCGGAGAACGAGAAGACCTACGGCGAATTCTCCGCCCGCGAGGGCGAGGTGGTCGGCGGCGTCGTGCAGCGCGACTCCGGCGCCAACGCCCGCGGCATGGTGGTGGTCCGCATCGGCGACGACGCGGGCGCCGTCGAGGGCATCCTGCCGCAGGCCGAGCAGGTGCCCGGCGAGACGTACGAGCACGGCGACCGCATCAAGTGCTACGTGGTGGGCGTGTCGCTGGGGCAGCGGGGCCCGCAGATCTCGCTCTCGCGCACGCACCCCAACCTGGTGCGCAAGCTCTTCGCGCTGGAGGTGCCCGAGATCGACCGCGGCGAGGTCGAGATCACCTCGGTGGCGCGCGAGGCCGGCCACCGGTCCAAGATCGCCGTGCGCGCCACCGTGCCGGGGCTCAACGCCAAGGGCGCGTGCATCGGGCCGATGGGGCAGCGCGTGCGCAACGTCATGCGCGAGCTCGGCGACGAGAAGATCGACATCATCGACCACGACGACGACCCGGCCACGTTCGTGGGCAACGCGCTCTCGCCGTCCAAGGTGGTGTCGGTGACGGTCGTCGACCTCGCCGCACGGGCCGCCCGTGTCGTGGTGCCCGATTACCAGCTCTCGCTCGCCATCGGCAAGGAGGGGCAGAACGCCCGGCTCGCCGCGCGCCTCACCGGCTGGCGCATCGACATCCGCAGCGACGCCGAATCGGCGCGGCCCGATGCGGGTTCGCCCGACGAGGGTGCGGGGCGGTAGACTGACCGGTGGCCCGATCCGATACTGCGCCCGACACCGCGGCAGCGGCTGGACCCGATCCCGCGGCAGAGGTGACACCCGACGCCGCCGGGCCGGGTTCCGCACCGCAACGCATGTGCGTGGGATGTCGACGCCGCGGCCCGCAAGACGCTCTGCTCCGGGTGGCACTGCCACCGGGGACGGACGCGGACGGCGGAGGCGGCGCCGTAGTGCTGGCGCCCGATCCGCGGCGCAGGCTTCCCGGCCGGGGTGCATGGCTGCACCCGGCATGGGAGTGTCTGCAGGCGGCGGAACGGCGGCGCGCGTTCGGCAGGGCCTTGCGAGTGCGGGGCACCCCGGACACGCGCAGGATCGTCGATCACCTTGCGGAGGCGCTGCCGCCGCGGGGCGGGTCGGGTGGTCGGTGACGGCGCAACCGCGCCGCGGCCGGCGCCGTGGCACCGCGGGGCACGCAGCCCCGGGGTGCAGGCAAGAAGCGAGACCTCTTGAGAAGGACTGACTGAAACTCATGAGCACACCGTGAAGTACCAGCGATGATCGTCCATCGGAGATAACCCGGGGTCGTGCGGGCATCAGCCGCTCGGCCTCACCAGTGAGGAGAGTAGTGGCAGGCAAGGCCCGCGTACACGAGTTGGCCAAGGAACTCGGTGTCACCAGCAAGGATGTTCTCGCCCGTCTGAAGGACCAGGGCGAGTTCGTCAAATCCGCGTCGTCGACGGTGGAGGCCCCCGTCGCGCGACGCCTC
>CAZDSL010000438.1:0-2543 GCA_964507655.1 uncultured Mycobacteriaceae bacterium
GGCCCACCGGCCAGACCCGGCCGGTGCCCGTCAGCCCGGCCCGCCGGCCAGCGTGGCCCACCGGCCAGACCCGGCCGGTGCCCGTCAGCCGCGGCCCGGCGCCAGACCTGGCCCGGCGTCAGGACAGCACGGCCTGCGACTGCGTCACCTGCGCCACGGCGCGGCCGTCGTCGTCGGCGAGTTCGACGACGACGGCGATGGTGCGCCGCCCCACGTGCAGCGGGCGCGCGGTGGCCGTCACGGTGCCGCCGGACACGCCCCGCAGGAACACCGTGGACGAGGACGTGGTGGACGTGGACGCGCCCTCGGGCAGGTTGAGGAACGCCGCCAGGGCGCCGATGCTGTCGGCCATCGCCATGAGCGCGCCGCCGTGCAGCATCCCGCCCGCGGTGCACAGCTCCGGCCGGTGCGCCATGCGTCCGACCGCCCGCTCGGGCGACGCCTCCACCAGTTCGATGCCCAGGTGTGCGGCGAGCGGCATGAGGCCGCGCATCTGCGCGGTGGTGAGCGTCGTCGGTCCGGTCATGGGGCGCCTCCCTCATCTGCCGGCCCGGCCCCATGCCGCGCCGCGTGCCCCGATCCTGCGCCGCACGGCGCGCCGCGTCGATTACCGCGGAGGTAATGGCCCGGCGCCGCCGCCGCGCCTACCGTCGGGGCATGACCCGGACGATGACCGCCGGCACCGGCGTGGGCGGGCTGCTGCGCGAGTGGCGGCTGCGGCGCCGGCTCACCCAGATGGACCTGGCGCTGCGGGCCGAGGTGTCCACGCGGCACGTCAGCTTCGTGGAGACGGGCCGGTCGACGCCCACCGCGGCCATGATCGTCACGCTGTGCGAGGCGCTCGACGTGCCGCTGCGCGAGCGCAACACGCTGCTGCTCGCCGGCGGGTACGCGCCCGCCTATCCGCAGCGCGCGCTGCGGGAGCCGCCGATGTCGGCCGTCACCGACGCCATCGCCCACATCCTCGAAGTGCACGAGCCGTACCCGGCGCTGGTCGTCGACCGCGGCTGGGATCTGGTCGACGCCAACGGCGCGCTGGCGCCCCTGCTCGGCGGGGTGGCCGACGCCCGCCTGCTCGAGCCTCCGGTGAACGTGCTGCGGCTGAGCCTGCACCCCCGCGGCCTCGCCCCGCGCATCCGCAACCTGCCCCAGTGGCGGGCGCACCTGCTGGGGCGGCTCGCCGGCGAGGCGGAGGCGACGGGCGACGCGGGCCTGCGCGCGCTTCTGCAGGAGCTGCGCGGATACCCGGACGGCGCCGGGCGCGGCGGGGAGGAGGCCGACGGCATCGTCGTCCCGCTCGTGCTCGAGACCGACGCCGGCGTGATGTCGCTGCTCAGCGTCACCACCGTGTTCGGCACGCCCCGGGATGTCACCGTGGCGGAGCTGGCCATCGAATCGTTCCACCCGGCCGACGCCGCGACGGCGCGGCTGTTCGCGGACGGCCCGCCGCGGTCTTGCTAGCGTTGCGGCGCACCACCCTCTGCTCGGATCGTCCGGCACGTTCCTGCCGGTGAAGGGAACCGCGTCACCCATGGCCTCCGTCACCTATGCGCGCGCGTCGTGCATCTTCCCCGGCTCCGACCGCCCGGCCGTCGACTCGCTCGACCTCGAGATCGCCGACGGCGAGCTGCTGGTGCTGGTGGGGCCGTCGGGCTGCGGCAAGTCCACGTCGCTGCGCATGCTGGCCGGGCTCGAGCACGTGAGTTCGGGCGGCATCCGCATCGGCGACCGCGACGTCACCGGGCTGCAGCCCAAGGACCGCGACATCGCCATGGTGTTCCAGAACTACGCGCTCTACCCGCACATGTCGGTGTCCGAGAACATGGGCTTCGGGCTCAAGCTGGCCAAGACGCCCAAGGCGGAGATCGCGCGGCGCGTGTCCGAGACGGCGGCGCTGCTGGGCCTCACCGAGTTCCTCGACCGCAAGCCCAAGGCGCTCTCGGGCGGCCAGCGCCAGCGTGTGGCCATGGGGCGCGCGATCGTGCGCCAACCGCAGGTGTTCCTCATGGACGAGCCGCTGTCGAACCTCGACGCCAAGCTGCGCGTGCAGACCCGCACGCAGATCGCCGACCTGCAGCGGCGCCTGGCCACCACCATGGTCTACGTGACGCACGACCAGGTCGAGGCCATGACCATGGGCGACCGGGTGGCCGTGCTCCGCGACGGCGTGCTGCAGCAGTGCGCCCCGCCGCGCGAGCTGTACAACCGGCCCGTCAACGAGTTCGTGGCCGGATTCATCGGCTCGCCCGCCATGAACCTGCTGCGGGTGCCGGTGGTCGAGGGCGGCCTGCGCCTGGGCGCGGCGGTGGTGCCGGTGCCGCGCGCGGCCCTCGGCGACGCGCGCGAGGCGGTGCTGGGCGTGCGGCCCGAGCACTTCACCATCGTCGACGGCGCGGAAGCCGCGCAGGGCCGCGTCACCCTCGACATGGCCGTCGACGTGGTCGAGGAGCTCGGCGCCGACGCGTACATCTACGGCACCCTGGCCGACGACCCGGACGCCCCCGCGGGCGATGACGGCCCCGCGGGCGTGCTGCCGGCGGCGG
>CAZDSL010000439.1:0-2539 GCA_964507655.1 uncultured Mycobacteriaceae bacterium
GCCGCCGGGCCGGGTGACGCGGGGGCCGGAGCCGCCGCCGAGCCGGTGGCCGTCGGGGCGCCGGTGGCCTCCCCGGTCGCCGTGGGATCCTGCGCGGCGGTGGTCGCCTCCGCCGCGGCGCCCGCGTCACCGGACACGGGATCGGAGGAGCACCCCGCCAGCAGCGCCGCCCCGGCGCTGATCGCCGCCGCGGTGCCCGCCAGCGCCCGAGTCCTCATCGCCGTGTCCTTCCTTCCGGTGCGGTCCATGCCCTCGCGCCGCCGGTGCAGGACGAGCGTCCGTACAGTTTTGCGGCGACCTCCCCCACCCTAGGCCCGCGGAGCCTTATCATCAGCGCGGAACCGGCGAGTGTGATCGGCTCGCCACCGGGCCGCCCCGAGGAGCCTCCGTGCACCACCAGCACCGCACCGTCTCCCGCGCCGCGCGGGCACTGTCCTCCGCGGCCCCGGCCGCCGCCGCAGTCCTGGCTGTCGCCGCCGCCACCACCGCCGCCGTCACCACCGCGGCCCCCGCCACCGCGGCGCAACCCGCCCCGCAGGTGACCACGCTGCACTTCGACGTGACCGTCGACGGTGGGCGGCACTGCGACATCGTCGGCGACCTCTACGCCCCGGCCGGCGCCTCGCCCGCCGCCCCGGTGCCCGCCATCCTCACCACCCACGGCTTCGGCGGATCCAAGGACGATCAGGCCGACGCCGCGCGGTACTTCGCGGGCCGCGGATACGCCGTGCTCGCGTACTCGGGGCTGGGCTTCGGCGGCTCCGGCTGCCGCATCGGCATGGACGGCCGAGAGCGGGACGGCCGTGCGGCATCGCAGCTCATCGGTTTCCTCGGCGGCCAGGACGGCGTGGCCTACGAGGACGCCGCGCACACCCGCCCCGCGCCGGCGCCCGACTACATCGTCCGCGATGCCGTCGACCACCACGGCGACCCGCGCGCGCACGATCCGCGCGTGGGCATGATCGGCGGCTCGTACGGCGGCCAGATCCAGTTCGCCACCGCGGCGGTGGATCCGCGGCTGGACACCATCACCCCCACCGCCACCTGGCACGACCTGTCGTACTCGCTGGTGCCCAACACGCTCGACCAGGGCCCGGGAGTGGGCGGCCCGGTGCCCGGCGTCAGCAAGGCCGCGTGGACGGCCGCGCTCGCCGCCGCGGGCTTCCTGACCCCCGTCGCCTACGAGAGCTACCGCGCCGAGCCCCACAGGCTGTCCGGCTGCACCAACTACATGCCCGAGGTGTGCACGGGGCTCGCCGAGGGCGTCGTCGAAGGCACCGTCGACACGCACGTCATCGACACCTTTCGCCGCACCTCCGTCGCGTCGTACCTGCCGGAGATCACCATCCCCACGCTGCTGATCCAGGGCGAGGAGGACACGCTGTTCGACCTGCGCGAGGCCACCGCCACCTACCGCGCACTGCAGGCCCAGGGCACCGAGGTGAAGCTGGTGTGGCAGCGCGGCGGGCATTCCAGCGGCGGGGCCGTGCCCGGCGAGTCGCCGGCCGCGGGCGAGGCATGGAACCCGGACACGCAGTACTCCACGCGGCGGCTCACCGACTGGCTCGACCACTACCTCCGGGACGCCGGCACCCCCACGGGGCCCGAGTTCGCCTACTTCCGGCCGTGGGTGCCGTACTCGGGCAGCGCCGCTCCCGCCTACGCCGCCGCGCCCGCCCTCGACGTCGCCGCGCCGCGCACCCTGGCGCTGTCCGGCGACGGCGCGCTGGTGCCGGCGGACGACGCGGCCGGCGCCCTGCCGCTGCCCGCCGGCCCGGTCACCGGGGGCGCGCAGACGCTGCAGACGCTCCCGGGCGGCCTGCCCACCGGCGTCGGGCCGCTCGCGCTCGCGCCCGGCCAGGGCGCCCCGGCCGCCGACCTGCCCGGCACCACCGCATCGTGGACGACGGAGCCCGCCACCGCGCCGATCGACATCGTCGGCGGCCCCGTCCTGCGCCTGAACCTGTCCGCCGAGAGGCCGCTGCGCGGCACCGTCGACGACGCGGTCGTCGTGTTCGCCAAGTTGTACGACGTGGCGCCCGACGGCTCCGCCGACCTCATCGACGGCCTGATCTCGCCGGTGCGCGTGCTCGACGCCTCCGCCCCGGTGACGGTGGACATGCGCGCCCTCGTCCACCGCATCGACGCCGGCCACCGGCTGCGGCTGGTGGTGGCGGGCGGCGACCTGAACTTCCGCGGCGGCATCACCGCGCACCGGGTGACCATCGCCGCCGGCGGCCCGGGGCAGGGGCTCACGCTGCCGGTGGCCCCCTCCTGACGCCACGCCACGCCCGGGCCCGCAGTGGCCCCGAACACGTTCAGGGCGTAGAGGTGGGGTATGGGGGAGCGGATGGATTCCACGCCCGCCAGGCGGCGGGCCCGCACCGCCGCAGTGCTCGTCGCGGCGGCGCTGGCGGCGGCCGCGTGCGGCTCCGGCGACGGGGGCGCGGCGCCCCCCGCGGCCGCCGAGCCCCCCCCCCCGGCCCCCCGCACCACCACCGGCGGGGTCCCCGAGCCGAGCCGCGCCACCAACGCCATA
>CAZDSL010000440.1:0-2534 GCA_964507655.1 uncultured Mycobacteriaceae bacterium
GGCGCCGGGGGCGCGGCCATTCCGGCGGCGGCGGTGAGCTGCGCCACCACCGCTGGGCCCCCACCGCTGGGCCACGCAGACGGCGCACGGCCGGGGCCCGCTGCGGGACCCCGGCCGTGCGTCTGCCGGTGCGTCAGATGCGCGCCTTGGCGGCCTGGAGGTTGTCGTCCAGGGCGCCGAGGAACTCCTCGGTGGTGAGGTAGCCCTGGTCGCCGCCGACGAGCAGCGCCAGGTCCTTGGTCATCTGTCCCGACTCGACCGTCTTGATGACGACGTCCTCGAGCAGGTGGCTGAACTCGACGACCTCGGGGGTGTTGTCGAGCTTGCCGCGGTGCTCGAGCCCGCGCGTCCACGCGAAGATCGAGGCGATCGGGTTGGTGGAGGTGGGCTTGCCCTGCTGGTGCATGCGGTAGTGGCGCGTGACGGTGCCGTGCGCTGCCTCGGCCTCGACCGTCTTGCCGTCGGGCGTCATGAGCACGGAGGTCATCAGGCCCAGCGAGCCGTACCCCTGCGCGACCGTGTCGGACTGGACGTCGCCGTCGTAGTTCTTGCACGCCCACACGTAGCCGCCGTCCCACTTGAGCGAGGACGCGACCATGTCGTCGATGAGGCGGTGCTCGTAGGTGAGCCCGGCGGCGTCGAACTCCGCCTTGAACTCCTCCTCGTAGATGCGCTGGAACTCGTCCTTGAACATGCCGTCGTAGGCCTTGAGGATGGTGTTCTTGGTGGACAGGTACACCGGGTAGTTCTGCTGCAGGCCGTACGAGAGCGACGCGCGCGCGAAGTCCTGGATGGACTTCTTGTAGTTGTACATCCCCATCACGACGCCGCCGTCCTCGGGGATGCGGCACACCTCGTGCTGGATCGGCTCGCTGCCGTCCTCGGGGGTGTAGGTGATGGTGACGGTGCCGGCGCCGGGGACCTTGAAGTCGGTGGCGCGGTACTGGTCGCCGAAGGCGTGACGGCCGACGACGACGGGCTTGGTCCAGCCGGGGACCAGGCGCGGCACGTTGGAGATGATGATCGGCGCACGGAAGATTGTGCCGCCGAGGATGTTGCGGATGGTGCCGTTGGGCGAGCGCCACATCTTCTTCAGGCCGAACTCCTCGACCCGGGCCTCGTCGGGCGTGATGGTGGCGCACTTGACGCCCACGCCGTGCTTCTTGATGGCGTTGGCGGCGTCGACGGTGACCTGGTCGTCGGTGGCATCACGGTGCTCGATGCCCAGGTCGTAGTACTCAAGGTTCACATCCAGATACGGATGGATAAGCTTGTCCTTGATGAACTGCCAGATGATTCGGGTCATCTCGTCGCCATCGAGCTCTACGACGGTCCCCTCGACCTTGATCTTGGACATGTGGTCCGCGTCCTCCTAGACAAGCCTGTTCAACTCGCGCAGCCCGGCTCAATCTTGTGGATGGACCCGCGGAGGATGCGTTCGCGTGCGCGTGCACGCGGGCGCCGCGCCCCGGGGCGCCGGCCGAGCTGACATTCTACGTCTCCATGCAAGGCGGTGTTCCCGATCACCTCCACGGCCCCGCGGTGGCGGACGCCGCAGCAGGTCACGGGTGGCCGGGGGCGGGGGCGCTGCACGCCGTAACCGCACCCTTCCCCACCGCTGCAGTACAAGCGTACTCGATAGCCTCCGCCGGCCGGCCCTTTCGGTCTCACCGACCACAACGGGACGCACGTCCGCGCCGGTCCGGCGGCCGCTTGAACACGGGGCCGGTGCTGCGGCTAAGATCGGTTCAGGTCATGAGCGTCAGCGTCAAGCCCCGGCTTGCTGGCCGGCAACCCTCCAACCGCGGTGGGGTGCCCCGGGTGATGACCAGGTCGTCCGTGGGCGCCACGTGCCCGCCGCGCAGTGTGCGGCGGCGCGCCCACCGCCCGCTGCGGGCGACAAGCGCGGGCCCGCTGGGGCGGGCCCACAGAACAGGGGTAAGCCCCAACGGGAGGTTCGCACATGTGTTGTCGTAGCTGACGGAAGCACCCGATCCCGGACGGCCGGGCCTCCTCCCGGCACGCCGCCGCACGCCCGCGGCCGGCGCAGCGTCCCCTCCCCTTCGCCGCATCGGCGGCGCGGCGGCCCGCCCGCTCCCTCGCAGGGCCCGGTCGCCGCCCGGCGCCGCGCGGCGATGCCCGCCACGATCCACGGAGCACATCGATGACCGATCCCACCTCGTCCTGGGCCTTCGAGACCAAGCAGGTCCACGCCGGCTACACGCCCGACCCCACCACCAAGGCCACGGCGCTGCCGATCTACCAGACCACCTCGTACCAGTTCGACAGCACCGACCACGCCGAGGCGCTATTCTCGCTGGCCGAGCCCGGCAACATCTACACGCGCATCATGAACCCCACGGTCGACGCCGTGGAGCAGCGCATCGCGGCGCTCGAGGGCGGCGTGGCGGCCCTGCTGCTCTCGTCCGGCCAGTCGGCCACCATGTACGCGCTGCTCAACATCGCCGGCACGGGCGATCACATCGTCTCCAGCCCGCACATCTACGGCGGCACGTTCAACCTGTTCCACTACA
>CAZDSL010000441.1:0-2531 GCA_964507655.1 uncultured Mycobacteriaceae bacterium
GACGACCTTGTTCCCGGCGCCGGAGGCATTGGCGAGGTGAATGTCCTCGTGGCGGAGCACGCCCACGCACAGCGCGTTGACCAGCGGGTTGCCCTGGTAGGAGGCGTCGAAGACCGTCTCGCCGCCGATGTTGGGCAGGCCCAGGCAGTTGCCGTACCCGCCGACGCCGGCGACCACGCCGTCGACCACGCGGCGGGTGTCGGGGTGGTCGATCGCGCCGAAGCGCAGCTGGTCCATCACCGCGATCGGCCGCGCGCCCATGGCCATGATGTCGCGGACGATGCCGCCCACGCCGGTGGCCGCACCCTGGTAGGGCTCCACGTAGGACGGGTGGTTGTGGCTCTCCACCTTGAAGGTGACCGCCCAGCCGTCGCCGATGTCCACCACGCCGGCGTTCTCGCCGATGCCCGCGAGCATGCGCGAACGCATCTCGTCGGTGGTGGTCTGCCCGAAGTACTTCAGGTGCACCTTGGAGGACTTGTACGAGCAGTGCTCGCTCCACATCACCGAGTACATGGCCAACTCGGCGTCGGTGGGCCGGCGGCCGAGGATCTCGCGGATGCGGGCGTACTCGTCGTCCTTGAGGCCGAGCTCGCGGAACGGCTGATCGGTGTCGGGCGTCGCGGCGGCGGCCTGGACCGTGTCCACGGCGGCAGCGGAGGGGCCGGCGGGGTCTGCGACGGCCGGGTCTACGGGCTCGGGTGCTGACACTGGTGGCTGTGCTGACACTGGTGGCGGGGTCCTTTCGGTGCAGCGGTGCGCCCACGGGAATGGCCAGGCCAGTCTATCGAGGCGCCCCGGACGCCGCGTCGCCCGGTGGCCGGGCCCGCCGCACGCTCACCCCGCCAGGAACTCCGCGAGCGCCGCCGCGTAGGCGGGGACGTCGCCCGCGGCCATCAGCTCGCGCGCCGAGTGCATCGCCAGCTGCGGCGCGCCCACGTCCACGGTGGTGATGCCGGTGCGCGAGGCGGTGATGGGGCCGATGGTCGAGCCGCACGGCAGGTCGGCCCGGTGCACGTAGCGCTGCAGCGGCACGCCGGCCCGCCGGCAGGCCAGCGCGAACTCGGCCGCGCCCGTGGCGTCGGTGGCGTAGCGCAGGTTCTGATTGACCTTGAGCACCGGGCCGCCGCCCGCCACGATGCGGTGCCGCGGCTCGTGCCGCTCGGGCTGGTTGGGGTGGGTGGCGTGGGCCATGTCGCCCGAGGCGCACACCGACCCGGCGAGCGCGCGCAGATAGTCGTCGCGCCCGCCCCCGCGCGCCAGCACGATCCGCTCGAGGACGCTGGAGAGGAGGTCGGAGAAGGCCCCGCGCGCCGACATGCTGCCCACCTCCTCGTGGTCGAAGAGCACGAGCACCGGGTCGGCGGCGGTGTCGTCGCGCTCCAGCACGTCGAGCAGCGCGGCGAGCCCCGCGTAGCAGGTGGCCTGGTTGTCGAGGCGCGGCGCGCTCACCAGCTCGCCGTCGGCCCCGGTGACCGCCGACGGCGCCGTGTCGTGGGTCATCAGCTCCCAGCCGAGCACGTCGCCGGGGGCCGCCCCCGCCTCGGCGGCGATCCACTCCAGAAACGCGCCGCGGCCCGAGCCGGCCGCCTCCCACTCGCCCAGCCCGAACACCGCATCGACGTGCCGTTGCGGGTCGGGGGCGACGCCCTTGCGGTCGTCCGAGAGGTGGATGGCCAGCTGCGGCACGCGCAGCACGGGACGGTCGACGCGCACCAGCCGGTGGGCCACGCGGCCGTCCTCGGCCACCGCGAGCCGCCCGGAGATCCCCAGGTCGCGGTCGAGCCACGAGTTGAGCCACGCCCCGCCGTACGGCTCGAGGCCCACCATGCGCCAGCCGGCGGAGTCGATGTCGGGGTGCTGCTTGACGCGCAGGTTGGGGCTGTCGGTGTGCGCGCCGACGATGCGGAACGGCCGGGCCGCTCCCCCGGCGCCGGCGCCGCCCGCCCGCCAGGCCGCCAGCGAGCCGCCGCGCACCAGGAAGTACCGGCCCGGGGCCGTGGGCCACGCGGCGTCCTCGGCGACCTCGGTGAATCCGGCCTCGCGCAGCGACTGCGCCGCCGTCGCGCAGGCGTGGAACGGCGACGGCGAGGCGTCGATGAACGCGCACATCCCCTCCGCGGTGGCGGGCGTGCGCGGGGCTGTCGGCGGGGTCACGGTGGCCATGCGCCCATCATGGCAGCCCGGCCGTCACAGCGTCCGCGCCGCCGGTACCCCGCGCAGCAGCACGCAGCAGGCGTCGTCGGCGGACCCGGGCTCGGCGCGGTAGCCGCGCACGCCCGCGCCCTCGACGAGCCCGGCCACCAGCTCCGCGCCGACCGCGCACACCAGCCCGCGGTGCTCCGCGGCCAGCGCGTGGAAGGGGCAGTTGCGCAGCAGCACGTCGGGGCCCGCCTCGACCGGCTCGAAGCCCAGCTCCTCCAGGCACGAGCACAGCACCTCGCGCGCCTCACCCGCCCCGCCTCCGCCGCCCCGCGCCGCCGCGGCCTCGGCGGCGGAGGAGGCGATGTCGGCGCCCGCGCGACGCGCCC
>CAZDSL010000442.1:0-2484 GCA_964507655.1 uncultured Mycobacteriaceae bacterium
CCCCGAGGCCATCGCGGCGGCCGACGCGGCGCTGGCGCTGGCCCGCGTCCGCCTCGACGTCGAGGACGAGGTGCTGCTGCCGGCGCTCGCCGGCGACGCTTCGGTGGATCTCGCGGCACTCGCCGCGGCGCTGCCCGACCCCCTCGCCGGCGCCGTCGCGGCGCCCGGGGCCCCGGCGGCCGGCGGGCACGTGGGCTGCAGCTGCGGCGAGCACGACGGCCCCGAGGCCCCCGAGCTCGACGTCCGGGCCATCCCGCACGCCATCCGCCACGCCACCGTGTTCGGCGCGTTCGACGCCGTGCCGGCGGGCGGGTCGATGGTGCTCATCGCCCCGCACGACCCGATCCCGCTGCTGCACCAGCTGGCCGAGCGGGCCGGCGGCCGCCTCGAGGTGTCGTACGAGGAGCGCGGCCCCGAGGCCTGGCGGCTGCGCCTGGCCCGCCTCTGACGGGTCCGGGCACGAGGCGGGGGCGGGGCGCCGATGCGTCCCGCCCCCGCGTGCACCGCTGCGTCCCCCACACCGCTGCGTCCCGCCCCCGCGCCCCCGCTACCCGGCGAGCCCCGCGCCGATGCCCGCCAGCTGCGCGGTGGCCGACCCCAGCGTGAACTCGCCCCGCTTCGCCGCGAGGAAGTAGCGGTGCACCGGGTGCTCCCGGTCCAGGCCGACCCCGCCGTGCACGTGGATGACGGTGTGCGCCACGCGGTGCCCGGCGTCGGCGGCCCAGAACTTGGCCACCCGCACCGCCTCGGCCGCGGGCAGGCCCTCGGCGAGCCGCCACGCGGCCTGGTCGCACGTCAGCCGGGCCGCCTGCACGTCGATGTAGGCGTCGGCCAGCCGCTGCGCGACGGCCTGGAAGCTGCCGATGGGGCGGCCGAACTGTTCGCGCTCGCGGGCGTAGGTCGCGGTGACGTCCAGCGCGCGCTCGAGCACGCCCGACTGCTCGGCGCACACGCCCACGGCGGCGCGTTCGAGGACGGCGCCGAGCACCCGTCCGGGGTCGCCGTCCGCGGCGCCCAGCAGCGCGCGCGAGGGCACGCGCACGCCGTCGAGCACCACCTCGCCGATGCTGCCGCGGTCGGTGCCGTCCTGGCGCGTCACCCGCACGTCGTCGGCGGGCACGAGGAACACGCCGGTGCGCGGCGCCGCGGCGGACGGGTCGCCGAGGCGCGCCGGGACGAGCAGCGCCGCCGCCTCGCACGCGTACGGCACCGCCGTCTTGACCCCGTCGAGCACCCAGCCGTCGCCGCCCGCCTCCGCGGCGAGGGTGACGGGCGCGTGCGGGTCGGCCACCAGCGGCTCCTCGAGGGCCGCGGTGAGCACGATCTCGCCGGCCGCCGCCCGGCCCGCCAGCTCGCGCTGCTCCGGCGAGCCGTACTCGGCGAGGGCGGCGGCCGCCATGACGATGGACGGCAGGTAGGGGACGGTGGCGAGGGCGCGGCCCAGCTCGCGCTGGATGGCCGCCTGCTCGAGCACGCCGAATCCGCCGCCGACGGGCTCGGGCAGCGCCGCCGAGTAGACGCCGGCGTCGGCGAGCGCGCGGTGCAGCTCCTCGTCGACGCGGCCGGGTGCCGCGTCGAGCTCCTTGAGGCGATCGGCGGTGACGAGCTTGTCGCAGATGCCGCGGGTGAGGCCGGCCAGGTCGTCCTGCGCCTCGGTGGGGGTGAAATCCATGGTGGCTCCTGTGGTCCGGTGCGGGCGGTTCAGCGGCGGGAGGCGGGCAGGCCGAGGGCGGTCATCGCGATGATGTCGCGCTGCACCTCGTTGGTGCCGCCGCCGAAGGTGAGGATCAGCGACGAGCGGTGCATCCGCTCGATGCGCCCGCGCAGCCGCGCGCCGGGCGAGTCCTGGCGCAGCAGCGCCTCGGGCCCGAGCACCTCCATGAGCAGCCGGTAGGCCTCGGTGGCGAACTCGGTGCCGAACACCTTGCACGCCGAGGCGTCGCCGGGCGCGGGCGCGTGTTCGGCGCCCCAGGCGATCCGCCAGTTCATGAGTTTGAGGAACTCGACCTTGGCGTGCACCCGGGCGAGGTTGAGCTGCACCCACTCCTGGTCGAGCACGCGGCGCCCGTCGGCGAGGCGGGTCTCGCAGGCCCAGTCCACGGTGGCCTGCAGGGCGCCCTGGATCGGCGCCGCCGAGGTGAGCGCCACCCGCTCGTGGTTGAGCTGGTTGGTCATGAGCTTCCAGCCGCCGCCGGTCTCGCCGACGACGTTGCCGGCGGGCACCCGCACGTCCTGGTAGTAGGTGGCGGAGGTGTCGGGGCCGGCCATCGTGTGCACCGGCGTGTAGGAGAAGCCCTCGGCGGTGGTGGGGACGATCATCATCGTGATGCCGCGGTGCTTGGGGGCCTGCGGATCGGTGCGCACGGCCAGCCACACGTAGTCGGCGTAGGCGATGAGGCTGGTCCACATCTTCTGCCCGTTGACGATCCAGTCGCCGGAGGCGTCGTCGCGCACGGCCGAGGTGCGCAGGCTCGCCAGGTCGGT
>CAZDSL010000443.1:0-2470 GCA_964507655.1 uncultured Mycobacteriaceae bacterium
CCCGCGAGGGCGCCGTCATTCGCCCGTGAACCGCGGCGCACGACCCTCGCGGCGCGCGCGGCTCGCCTCGGTCTTGTCCTCGCTGGCCCACACCCGCCGGAACAGCGCCGCCTGCTCCTCGGTGGCCGAGGAACGCCCGCCGTCGTCGTTGAACACCAGCTTGAGGTGCTGCAGGCTCAGCGGCGCGAGCCCGGCGACGTCGGCCGCCCAGCGCAGCGCCTCGTCCATGCCGCCCGCCCGGTTGGCCAGGCCCAGCTCGCACGCGCGCGCCGCATCCACCGGCTCGGCGGCCAGCAGCATCGTGCGCGCATGCCCGCCGCCGATCATCTCGGTGAGCTTGTGCACCGTCCAGTTGTGCACGGCCAGGCCCACCTTGACCACGGGGATCTGGAACCGTGCGCCGTCGGCGGCCACGCGCAGATCGCAGGCCAGCGCCAGCTGCGTGCCGGCGCCGATGGCCGGGCCGTTCACCGCGCCGATCACCGGCACCCGGGCGTGCTCGATGGTGTGCAGCATCTCCACCAGGGCCAGCGGGAAACGGCTGCTGTAGACGTCACCGGACAGGTCGGCGCCCGAGCAGAACGACGTACCCGCCCCGGTGAGCACGATGACCCGCGCGCCGTCGGACTCCGCACCGCGCACGGCGTCGCGGATCGCGTCGCACATCGACGTGTTGAGGGCGTTGCGCTTGTCCTCCCGCTGCAGCTCGACGACCGCCACGTCGCCCTCGCGCCGCACTCCGACCCCCGGGCGTGCCGCCTCGGTACCACTCACCTGCTGCTCCTCTCCCGCGGCCGGTCGTCGCCGGCCCGCCTGCACGCCGCCTGCCGGTCTGCGCCCGCCGCGGCTACCCGCCGGTAGCGGGCACCCAGAAGATACCGCCCGCGCCCCGCGCCGCCGGTAGCCTCGGCGACACACACCCCCGAGCGAGGAGCCGAAGCCCATGGCCAGTACCGGATCGGCCCACGCACCGCAGCACATCCCGGCGCGCGCCTTCGTGCACGCCGTGGCCGACGCCGGATCGTTCCGCAGCTGGGATGCGCCGCCGGTCCGCACCGCCCGCACCGAGGAGTACGCGGCCTCGCTGGCCCGGGCCCGCGAGCGCGCCGGCACCGACGAGTCGGTGATCACCGGCGCGGCCACCGTGGAGGGGCGCCCGGTGGCGCTCGTCGCCTGCGAGTTCGCGTTCCTCGGCGGCTCGATCGGCGTGGCCGCCGCGGAACGCATCACGGCGGCGGTCGAGAGGGCCACCGCCGAGGGGCTGCCCGTCATCGCCTCGCCCACCTCCGGCGGCACCCGCATGCAGGAGGGCACGGTGGCGTTCCTGCAGATGGTGAAGATCGCGGCCGCCGTGCAGCTGCACAAGGACGCGCACCTGCCGTACCTGGTGTACCTTCGCCACCCCACCACCGGCGGCGTGTTCGCCTCGTGGGGCTCGCTCGGTCACCTCACGCTGGCGCAGCCGGGCGCGCTCATCGGCTTCCTCGGCCCCCGCGTGTACAGCGCGCTGTACAGCGAGGACTTCCCGCCCGGTGTGCAGACGGCCGAGAACCTCGCCCGCGGCGGCATCCTCGACGGCGTGCTGCCGTGCGACCGGGTGCGCCCGGTGCTGGCGGCGGCGCTGCGCGTGCTCACCGGCACGCCCGGGGCGCCGGACGACCCGTCGCCGGCCCCGGTCACCACGCCGGACGAGGTGCCCGACGTGCCCGCGTGGCAGTCGGTGATGCTCTCGCGGCACCAGGGCCGTCCCGGCATCCGCGCGCTGCTCGAGCAGTCCGCCACCGATCGCGTCCCGCTCAACGGCACCGGGCAAGGCGAGGTGGAGAGCGCGATGGTGCTGGCGCTGGCGCGCGTGCACGGGGTGCCCGCGGTGGTGCTCGGCCAGGACCGCGTGGCGCAGACCCCCAGCAGCCCGATGGGCCCGGGTGCCCTGCGCGAGGCGCGGCGGGCGATGAGGCTGGCCGAGCAGCTGCGCCTGCCGCTGGTGCTGGTGATCGACACGGTGGGCGCGGCGCTGTCGGTGGAGGCCGAGGAGCGCGGGCTGGCCCCCGAGATCGCGCGCTGCGTGGCCGATCTGGTCACCCTGCGCACCGCCACGGTGTCGATCATCCTGGGCCAGGGCAGCGGAGGCGGCGCGCTGGCGCTGCTGCCCGCCGACAGGGTCCTCGCGGCGCAGCACGGCTGGCTGGCGCCGCTGCCGCCCGAGGGTGCGAGCGCGATCGTGCACCGCGACACCGCCCACGCCCCGCAGATGTCATCCGAGCAGGGCATCCGCTCGCGCGACCTGCTGCGCGACGGCATCGTCGACGCCGTCGTCCTCGAGGAGCCCGACGCCGCCACCGAGCCCGCCGCCTTCGCCCGCCGCGCGGGGGCCGCGGTGGCCGCCGAGCTGCGCGCCCGGCTCGGCCGGCCGGCCGAGGCGCTGGTGGAGCGCCGCCTGCACCGCTACCGGGCGCTGGGGCTGCCGGCC
>CAZDSL010000444.1:0-2464 GCA_964507655.1 uncultured Mycobacteriaceae bacterium
GCGGGGTGGGCCCTGCTGCGCGGCGGTCCCGCCGGCGCGGCGCGGCGCGACGGCGCGGGGCGGGCACGGCTCGTGGCCGCGCACCGCGCGCCGTCGCCCCCGTACGCGGCGGGCGTGGCGGCGGCGGAGGCGGGGGCCACGGCGATGATCGACGTCTCCGACGGGCTGGCCGCCGACCTCGCCCACGTCGCCGAGGAGTCCGGGGCGGTGCTGCGGCTCGATCCCGCGCTGCTGGCGCCGTGGGGCGCGGCGGCCGGCCCGGACGTCCGGCGCGTCGGCGACGACCTGCGGGCCGCGGCGGCGGCACTGGACGCCGACCCCTGGCGGTGGGTGCTCGGGGGAGGGGAGGATCACGCGCTGGCGGCGGCGCTGCCCGCCGGCACGGCGCTCCCGGCGGGATGGCGGCCGATCGGCACGGTGGAGGACCCGGCCCCCGGCGGCGCGCCCGCGGTGCTCGTGGGCGACGCCCCGTACCGCGGCACGCCCGGGTGGCGGGCCTTCGACTGAGCACGCGCTAGATTGCCAGGGTGGCTGTGTACGCGCTCGACGAGAGAACCCCCCGAATCCACCCCACCGCCTACGTGCATCCCGACGCCGTGGTGATCGGCGACGTGACGCTGGCCGAGGGCGTCTCGGTGTGGCCGCACGCGGTGCTGCGCGGCGACTACGGCCGCATCGAGGTGGGCGCCCGCACCAACATCCAGGACGGCACCGTGGTGCACTGCACCGCGATCGACGCCACCGTCATCGGCGCGGGGTGCGTGCTCGGGCACAACGCGCACGTCGAGGGCGCGGTGATCGGCGACGCCGTGCTCATCGCCTCGGGCTCGGTGGTGCTCAACGGCGCCCGCGTGGGGGCCGGTTCGGTGGTGGGGGCGGGCGCCGTGGTGCCGTTCGGCGCGGAGGTGCCGCCGCGGTCGATGGCGCTGGGCGTGCCCGCACGGGTGCGCGAGGGCCACACGGTGCCCGAGGGGCACCTCGACGCCAACGTCGCGCTCTACGCCGCCAACGCCGAGCACTACCGCACCGCGCTGCGCCGCCTCGACTAGCCCGCCCGCCCCGTCGCCCGAGGAGCCGACACCGCATGCCCCAGAGCCTCGAGGAGCTCGTCCACCCCAGCTGGGTGCCCGCGCTGCGCCCCGTGGAGGACCGCATCACCGCGATGGGGGTCTTCCTGCGCGAGGAGCTCGCGCAGGGACGCCCCTACCTGCCCCCGGGCGACAAGGTGCTGCGCGCGTTCTCCCGGCCGATGGACCGGGTGCGGGTGCTCATCGTCGGCCAGGACCCGTACCCCACCCCCGGGCATGCGGTGGGCCTGAGCTTCTCGGTGGGGGCGGACGTGCGCCCGGTGCCGCGCAGCCTGGGCAACATCTTCCGCGAGTACTCGCAGGACCTGGGCCTGCCCACCCCGTCGTCGGGCGACCTGACGCCGTGGAGCGATCAGGGCGTGCTGCTGCTGAACAGGGTGCTCACGGTGCGCCCGGGCGAGGCCGGCGCGCACCGGGACAAAGGATGGGAGGCCGTCACCGAGCAGGCGATCTCGGCGCTCGTCGCGCGCGGGGGGCCGCTGGTGGCGATCCTGTGGGGCCGGCAGGCGCGGGGGCTGCGCCCCTGGCTGGGCGGGGTGCCGGCCGTGGAGTCACCGCATCCGTCGCCGCTCTCGGCCTCGCGGGGGTTCTTCGGCTCGCGGCCGTTCAGCCGGGCCAACGCGCTGCTGCGGGAGCAGGGCGGGGCACCCGTCGACTGGACGCTGCCCTGAGGCTGGACCCTGCCCTGAGGCCGGACGCTGCCCCGAGGCGCGCATACGGAAATCCCCCGGACACCCGAGGGTGCCGGGGGACGGGGCGGGACGCCCGGTGCGCTCAGGCGCGGGCGACCTTGCCGGCCTTGATGCACGAGGTGCACACGTTCATGCGCTTGCGCGTGCCGTTCTCCAGGCGTGCGTGCACGGTCTGGATGTTGGGGTTCCAACGGCGCTTGGTCCGCCGGTGCGAGTGCGAGACGGACATTCCGAAGCCGGGTCCCTTGGCACAGACGTCGCAGACGGCAGCCATAGCGTCGAACTCCTCGAATAGTGAATGTAACTGGACTGAAGCGACCCCAGGCTACAGGCCCGTGGGGGATGCGAGGCCGGGGGCCCGCCTCCACCGCGCGGGATGCGTGCGACGGGGGACGCTCGCCCGGCCCTGCGCGGACGACCGCGCCGCCGAGGCAACCCTGCAAGGATAGCGTCCGGGCGGGTCCACCGCCAAACCGGCGCCTCGGCGCCCCGGCCGGCCGCCCGGCGATACAGTGTCGGCAGCGCCGCGGGCCCAGGGCCGCGGCCGGAACGTCTGCGGTGCGGGAAGGGGGCGGTCGCGGTGGGTCGGGACCTCATCGACGGCCCCGTGGTGCTGCGCTGGACGGCCGCGTGCGCCCGCGTGCTCGAGCAGCGCCGGGCCGAGATCGACGCCCTCAACGTCTT
>CAZDSL010000445.1:0-2439 GCA_964507655.1 uncultured Mycobacteriaceae bacterium
TGGGGCATGCGGGAGTGGGGCGTGCAGGTCGAGTTCGTCGGGCCCGACGGGGGCCGTGAGCAGGCCGTGGCAGGTGTCCACCAGCTCCGCGGTGATGCGGCCGGGCGAAGGGCCGTGCCCGGCGGCCGCGGCGGGGGCGGAGAAGGGCGAGGTGGGGGACGGGCCGGCGCCGTCGGCGAGGGCCTCCGCGGCGGCGAGCGCGCCCACCACGTGGCCGAGCAGGCTGCCGGTGCGCCACCGCGCCGTGGCGTCGTCGAGGGGCGTGCCGTGGCCTAGCGCGGCGCCGGCCTCGGGGGCGGTGAGGGCCGCGATCATCCGGCCGCGCGTCTCCTCGACCGTGCGCAGCGTCGCGTGCTCGGCGATGATGCCGGCCAGCTCGGGCGAGACCATCGCCTGGCCGAGGAAGCGCGCGTAGGCGGAGCCGGGGGTCAGCAGCACCCGCCGCGCCAGCGGCACCACGAACGCCTCGGCGAGCGCGCGCAGCCGCGCGGCCGTGCCGCGCGGCGGGGCGGCGTCGAGGGCGTCGAGCATGGCGCGGCGGTGCACGGCGATGGGATCCATGCGGCTGGCGAGCACCGCGCCGATGAGGCCGTCGCGGCTGCCGAAGTGGTAGTTGGCGGCCGACTTGTTCGACTGCCCCGCCGCCTCCTGCACCCCGCGCAGCGTCAGCGCCGACAGCCCGCGCTCGGCGACGATCCGCTCGGCGGCGTCGATCATGGCGGCGCGGGCGGCGGCTCCGCGGGGCGCGGCGGAACGGGCGGCGCCGCCCTGCGCGACGGCGACCGAGGAGCGTGTCATGGCTCACAGAGTAAGGACGGTTCCTTAATTGGTCAAGGGTGGCCGGCACCGCCGCCGCGCGTGCCTGCGCCGCGTCGCCGGGCGGGCCGGATAAGCTGATCCGCGTCGCGGCGGGCATCCGGCCGCCGCCGGCACCGCAGACAAGTCCGCACAGCGCGGCTCGCGCCGCACGCGAGAACGCGCGAGACGGGGGCCTGCCCGCGCCACCGCGCGCCGGCCCCGAGAACCAGACATTTGAGGAGTGAGCCCGTGGCCGTCATCGAACAGGTCGGAGCACGCGAGATCCTGGACTCCCGTGGCAACCCCACGGTCGAGGTCGAGGTCGCCCTGGACGACGGCACCTTCGCCCGCGCGGCCGTGCCGTCGGGCGCGTCCACCGGCGAGCACGAGGCCGTGGAGCTGCGCGACGGCGGCGACCGCTACGGCGGCAAGGGCGTCACCCAGGCCGTCGAGGGCGTGCTGGGCGAGCTGGCCCCCGCCGTGATCGGCCTGCCCGCCGAGGAGCAGCGCGTCGTCGACCAGGCCCTGCTCGACGCCGACGGCACCCCCGACAAGTCCCGCCTGGGCGCCAACGCCATCCTCGGCGTGTCGCTCGCGGTGGCCAAGGCCGGCGCCGAGTCGTCCGACCTGGAGCTGTTCCGCTACCTCGGCGGGCCCAACGGCCATGTGCTGCCGGTGCCGATGATGAACATCCTCAACGGTGGCGCGCACGCCGACACGGGCGTCGACGTCCAGGAGTTCATGGTGGCGCCCATCGGCGCCCCCACCTTCAAGGAGTCGCTGCGCTGGGGCGCCGAGGTCTACCACTCGCTCAAGTCGGTGCTCAAGAAGAAGGGCCTGTCCACCGGCCTGGGCGACGAGGGCGGCTTCGCGCCGGACGTCGCCGGCACCCGGGAGGCGCTGGACGTCATCGCCGAGGCGATCGCCGCCACCGGCCTGTCGCTGGGCGGCGACGTGGCCCTCGCGCTCGATGTCGCGGCCACCGAGTTCCACACCGAGGGCAAGGGCTACGCCTTCGAGGGCGCGGTGAAGTCGGCCGGCGAGATGGCGGAGTTCTACCGCGGCCTGCTGGGCGACTACCCGCTGGTGTCCATCGAAGACCCGCTCAGCGAGGACGACTGGGCCGGCTGGGCCGAGCTCACCGCCGCCATCGGCGACCGCATCCAGCTGGTGGGCGACGACCTCTTCGTCACCAACCCCGAGCGCCTGCGCACCGGCATCGCCCAGGGCGCCGCCAACGCGCTGCTGGTCAAGGTCAACCAGATCGGCACGCTCACCGAGACCAACGACGCCGTCGACCTGGCGCACCGGGCCGGCTACCGCACCATGATGAGCCACCGCTCGGGCGAGACCGAGGACACCACCATCGCCGACCTCGCCGTGGCGCTCAACTGCGGCCAGATCAAGACGGGCGCGCCCGCCCGCAGCGAGCGCGTGGCCAAGTACAACCAGCTCCTGCGCATCGAGGAGTCGCTGGGCGATGCCGGCCGCTACGCCGGCGCCGGCGCCTTCCCGCGCTTCACCGGGGAGGGCGGCGGCAACTGATGGCGCAGCGGGGCAGGCGGCGGCCCGCGGGCGGCCCGAGCGGCAGGGAACCGGGGCGCAGTGCGCGCGCCAGGGACTCGCGCGCGCGGGCCGCGG
>CAZDSL010000446.1:0-2433 GCA_964507655.1 uncultured Mycobacteriaceae bacterium
ACGCCTCGCCCAGCTGGCCGCCGTGGGTGTTGAGCGGCAGCCGGCCGCCCACCTCCAGCGCACCGGGCTCGCGGACGAAGTCCTTGGCCTCGCCGCGCCGGCAGAACCCGAGGTCCTCGAGCTGCATGAGGACGTACGGCGTGAAGTGGTCGTAGAGCTCGGCCACGTCCATATCCTGCGGCGTGAGCCCCGACTGCTCCCAGAGCTGCCGGCCCACCAGCCCCATCTCGGGGATGCAGGCCAGCTCGGGCCGGTAGTAGCTCATCATCATGAACTGGTCGCGCGCGCTGCCCTGCGCGGCGCCGAGGATGCTCACCGGCTTCTGCCGCAGATCCTTGGCACGCTCGGCCGAGGTGACCACGATGGCGATGCCGCCGTCGGACTCCTGGCAGCAGTCGAGCAGGTGCAGGGGGTCGGCGATCATGCGCGAGGCCTGGTGGTCTTCGAGCGTGATCGGCTTGCCGTGGAAGAACGCGTTGGGGTTGGTGGCCGCGTGCTTGCGGTCGGCCACCGCGATGCGCCCGAAGTCTTCGCTGGTCGCGCCCGTCTCGTACATGTACCGCTGCGCCATCATCGCCACCGTGCCGGCGGGCGTGGAGATGCCGTGCGGGTACGAGAAGGCGTAGTCGGCGCCGCCCGAGTCGACGCGCTTGACCAGGGCCTTGTCGACCTGGCCGAAGCGCTTGCCGGAGCGCTCGTTGAAGGCGCGGTAGGCGACGACCACATCGGCCACCCCGGTAGCCACCGCCACGGCCGCCTGCTGCACGGTGGCGCACGCCGCGCCGCCGCCGTAGTGGATGCGGCTGAAGTACGTCAGCTCCGGGATGTCGAGCGCCCGGGCGATGGCGATCTCCATGTTGGTGTCCATGGTGAACGACACCAGGCCGTCGACGTCCGCCGGCGTGAGACCCGCGTCGTCGAGGGCGGCCTTGACCGCCTCGGAGGCCAGGCGCAGCTCGCTGCGGCCCGAGTCCTTGCTGAAATCGGTGGCCCCGATGCCGACGATCGATGCCTTGCCGGACAGGGCCCGATCCGAAAGCCCGCTCATGCGCCGGCCCCCTTTCCGACGGTCCCGTCCATGACGAGCGTCACCGTCGAGGTGATGTGCTTGCCCAGCGAGTCGGTGCCGGTGACGGAGAGGGTGACCAGGCCGTCGTCGTCGATCGACTCCACCGTGCCGGTCATCGTCACCGTGTCGTAGGCGTACCACGGCACGCCCAGGCGCAGCGAGATCGAGCGGATCAGGGCCTTGCGCCCCGCCCATTCGGTGACGTAGCGCTGCACCAGGCCCGTGTCGGTGAGGATGTTGACGAACATGTCCTTCGAGCCGCGCTGCTGGGCGCGGTCGCGGTCGTGGTGCACGTCCTCGAAGTCGCGGGTGGCCAGGGCCGACGAGATGATGAACGTCGGCGTGCCCTCGATCTTCAGCTCGGGCAGCGCGTCGCCCACGGCGACGGCGGGCGGCTCGGCGGGGACCGCCGTGACGGGTGCTGCGGTGCTCATCGCGTCTCCTCCTCGGCGGGGCGCCAGGCGTACAGGGTCCACGGCTGGTCGCCGTCGAGATCCGGGTCTGCGGGGAAGTCGAGGAAGTCGACGACCACCGGCTGCCCGATCGCGACGGCGGCCGGGTCGACGCCGCGCAGCTCGCCGAGCATGCGCACGCCCTCCTCCAGCTCGACCAGCGCGATGACGAACGGCAGGCTCCGTCCCGGCACCTTGGGCGCGTGGTGCACCACGTAGCTGTACACCGTGCCCCGGCCGGAGGCGACCACGTAGTCGGTGGTCTCGCCCTTGGGCTTCCACAGCGCCGGCAGCGGCGGGTGCTGCAGCGTGCCGTCCTCGAGCGTCTGGATGCGCAGCTCGTGCGCGGCCACGCCGTCCCAGAAGAACTGCGTGTCGAGCGACGGCTGCGGCCGCATCATGCGCGTGGGGTCCAGGTCGTCCACCGGGGCGCCGCTGGCGGCGGCCGCCTCGCTGGGCGCCGCTTCCCCGGCCTGCGCGGCCGGCGGGCGGAACTTGAGGATCCGGAACTCCATCTCGGCCACCACGTCACCGGCCGCGTCGCGCCAGTAGTTGCGGGTGGTGAAGAACCAGCCCTCGCCCAGCCCCGTCTTCTTGGGGCCCACCACGTCCTCGAGCACCGATTCGATGGTGACCTCGTCGCCGGGCCGCAGGTAGCGGTGGTAGGTCTGGTTGCAGTTGGTCGCCACCACCGACGTGAAGCCGGCCTCGTTGAGGATGTCGGTCATGCGGCCCAGCGGATCGTCGGCCTCGCGCACCGCGCCCAGCCCGCGCATCGTCCACACCTGCGCCATCGCGGGCGGCGCCACGACCCCGTCGTGCCCCGCGGCACGCGCCGCGGCCTCGTCGACGTAGATGGGGTTGCGGTCGCCGATCGCCTCGACCCAGTTGTTCACCATCGGCTGGTTGATC
>CAZDSL010000447.1:0-2432 GCA_964507655.1 uncultured Mycobacteriaceae bacterium
GCTGCGCCGCGAGACCAACCGCCACCGCGGCCGCCTCGCCGCGCTCGACCCGGCGCTCGCCGCCGCGCTGCACGACGCCGCCGCGCGGGAGGGCGGGGGGCTGCGGCTGATCACCGACCGCGCCGTCCTCGCCGCCCTCGCCGACGTGCTCGCGCGCAGCGACCGCCTCCGCTACCTCGAGCCGCGGCTGCACGGGCAGATGATCGCCGAGCTCGCCTTCCCCGGGCCCGCCGACGTGGGCGAGACGGGCATCGACGTGCGATCGCTGGGCCTGTCCGGTCCCGAGCTCGCCGTGCTGGGGGTGCTGCGCCGCGCCGACGTGATGGCCGAGCTCGCCCGCTGGGACGCCGGCGAGGCCCTGGGCGAGGACACCCGCGGCCGCGTGCTCTCGTCGTCGGCGCTCGCCATCGTCACCTGCCCCGGGCCGCGGCCCGTCGACTTCCTGCGCGGCGGGTCGGCGGTGGAGGCTGTGTGGGTGCACGCGCAGGAGGCGGGGCTGGGCGTGCAGCCGGTGTCGCCGGTGTTCCTCTACGCCGACCCGCCGGGCAGCCGCCTCGCCCCGGCGGGCCGTGCCGGCGCCGACCCGGAATGTGACGCAGGCAACGATTCGGCCGCGCCGGACGATGAGCACTACACGGGGCTCTCGCGCACTCGGGCGCGGGACATCGGCCGGCTGCACCGCGAGTTCGCCGACGCGGCAGGCCTGGCCCCCGGCGCGCCGCCCGCGCTGATCCTGCGCCTCTCCCACGGCGCCGGCGCGGCAGCGGTGCGCAGCCGCCGCCGGCCGGTCTCCGCCGCGCCGCGCGGGCCCGAAGGGAGATGGCCATGACGAGCAGCCTCGACTCTCTGGTGACGGGGGTGGCCGCCGCGCTCATGGGCGCCGACGCCGCCACCGCGCCCGCCATCGGCGAGAAGGTGCTGTGCGAGCTGGTGCGCTACTTCGGGGTGGACGCGAGCTTCCTGCGCCACAACGACCACACCCTGCACGCCACCCGCCTCGTCGCCGAGTGGCCGCCCCGCCCCTGCGGCGAGGGGCCCGACCCGCTCGCCCTCATCTACTTCGCCGAGGCCGACCCGGTCTTCGCCGCCACCGAATACTTCGACCAGCCCACGATCATCCGCCCCGGCGCCGAGACGGCCGAATACCAGCAGCACATCGGCGCCAGCCGCAGCGTCGACGTCACCTCGGTGGCCGCGGTGCCGCTGCGCTCCGGGGCGGTCACCACCGGCGTGCTCGGCTTCGTCAAGTTCGGCGACCGCCCGTGGGCGCAGCCGGAGATCAACGCGCTGCAGGCCATCGCCTCGCTGTTCGCGCAGCTGCAGGCGCGCATCGTCGCCGAGGAGCGGCTGCGGCACATGGCCGACCACGACGAGCTCACCGGGCTGATCAACCGGCGCGCCCTGTTCCGCGAGCTCGACCTCACGCTCTCCAGCAACCGCGAGCAGAGCGTGCCGGTGCTGTTCCTCGACCTCGACCGGTTCAAGTCCATCAACGACTACCTGGGGCACGCGGTGGGCGACGAGTTCCTGTGCGCCTTCGCCCGCCGGCTGCGCGAACAGACGGCGCCCGGCGACCTGGTGGCGCGGCTCGGCGGCGACGAGTTCGTCATCATCCCCGGCCGCCCCATGACCACCGGCGAGGCCTTCGACGAGGCCACCCGCATCCAGCGGGCCGTGCGCGAGTACGTGCTGGTGGGCGGCGAGCGGGTGGTGCGCACGGTGAGCATCGGCGTGGCCATGGCGGCGCCCGGGGCGTTCACCACCACCAGCCTCATCCGCCGCGCCGACTCCGCGGCCCGCGCCGCCAAGAACGCGGGCGGCGACACGGTGATGGTGCTCAACGCGGCCATGTCGGCCGAATCCGACTTCCGCTCCGACGTGGAGCTGCACCTGCCGTCCGCCATCCACAACGACGACCTCATCCTGCACTACCAGCCGGAGGTGGACCTGCGCTCCGGGCGCATCCTGGCCGTCGAGGCGCTGGTGCGGTGGCGGCACCCGCAGCGCGGCCTCATCGCGCCCGGCGAGTTCATCGGCATCGCCGAGTCGATGAACCTCGCCGGCCCGCTGGGCGACTGGGTGCTGCGCCGGGCGTGCCGCGACTTCGCCGGCTGGCGGGCCGACGGGGCGCCGGCCGACGTGGTGCTGCGCGTCAACGTCTCGCCCGCGCAGCTCGTCTCGCACCGCATCGTGGGCACGGTGGCGGCGGTGCTCGAGGAGCACGGGCTGCCCGGGCGGTCGCTGTGCCTGGAGATGACCGAGCACGTGGTGGTGCGCGACCTCGACGCCATCCGCGACACGCTGCTGGCGCTGCAGGGGCTGGGCGTGCACCTGGCCATCGACGATTTCGGCACCGGCGCCAGCGTGCTCTCGCACCTGAAGAACCTGCCGGTGGACGCGCTCAAGATCGACCAGGGCTTCGTGCGCAACCT
>CAZDSL010000448.1:0-2428 GCA_964507655.1 uncultured Mycobacteriaceae bacterium
TAGACGAGGTGCGGGCGATCCGCGACCGCATCCGCGCACTGGTGGCCGAGCTCGCAGACGAGATCGCCTGAGTCCCACTGCTTCCCCGTAGCCCCTACTCGTCCGACCGGCCCCCTTCTCGCCGAAAGCCTGTCGTAGCCCCTAGCTAGAGTGTTATGCACAACACGTTGTGTACACAAAAACAGACTGGTCGGGCCGGGGTTCCGCGCCTGGCGCACGAGTGGGGAGCAGCGCATGGCCATCAGCAATCGCGATCGAGTGGGGCGCGCATTCGAGCACCTCGCGGACGGGCTCGACCAGTTCCTCACCCGCGTGTTCGCCGGTGAGATCCAAGAGGGTGCCGACTGGACGGCCATCGTCCGGCTGCGCGACCAGCAGAACGGCATCACCGGCAAGACCTACAGCCGCCTCGATCCCCAGACGAGCCTGCGGATGATCGCAACCAACATCACCGGCCAGGTCAAGAAGGGCTGGTTCCCGCTCAACGACTTCCTCTCGCGCTCGCAGATGTCCTTCGCGAGCGAGCTGATGGAAGCGCGCAACAACTGGGCGCACAATGAGCCGTTCTCCTCGGACGACACGCACCGCGCCCTCGACACCATGGAGCGGCTCCTCGTCGCCGCGGGCCAGCCGCAGCAGTCTGCGGAGGTGAAGGCCGCGCGTCTCGAGGTCCAGCGGCTCAACGCCGAGCGCGCTGACCGCCGCACCGTCACCACCTCCGGAATCGCCGAGGTCGGTTCGTCCGGCATCGCACCCTGGCGCGAGGTCCTCCGCCCGCACGAGGACGTCGCCAGCGGCAACTTCCATGCGGCCGAGTTCGCCGCTGACCTGAATATGGTGGCCCACGGTGAGGGCGACCCCGAATACACCGACCCGGTGCCGTTCTTCCAGCGCACGTTCCTCACCGAGGGGCTCAAGGACCTGCTGGTGCGTGCCGTCCGACGCCTCGGCGGCGACCCCAACGCGTCCCCCGTCATCAACCTGCAGACCAACTTCGGCGGCGGGAAGACCCACTCGATGCTCGCCGTGTGGCACCTCGCCTCCGGTACCCCCTTGCTCGACTACCCCCAGGACGTACAGGAGCTGTTGGCCGGGTTTGAGCTGCCCGAGAAGATCCGGCGCGTCGCGCTGGTGGGCACCCAGATCCCCGCCGGCGCGCCCAAGCCCATGACCGACGAGACCGGCGCCGTCGCCATCCATGTGAACACCATCTGGGGCATGCTCGCGTGGCAGCTCGGCGGCGCCGAGGGCTACGCCATGGTGGAGGATTCCGACCGCGCAGGCACTAGCCCCGGCGACGCGCTGCGCGCATTGTTCGTCCGCTTCGGCCCGTCGGTCATCCTCATCGACGAGTGGGTCGCCTACGCCCGCATGCTGCACGGCCGTGACGACCGGGTCGACGGCACCTTCGACACCCAAATGACCTTCGCCCAGACCCTCACCGAGGCCGCCAAGGCGGCCCCCGGCACGCTGGTGCTCATCTCGATCCCCGCCTCCGCCGAAATGAACAACGGCGAGTACGTCAGCGACGAGGAGGTGGGCGGCGAGAACGGCAAGGCCGCGCTGACCATGCTTCGCAAGTCCATCGGCCGCGTCGCCGAACAGTGGCGGGCCGCCGGGCGCGAGGAAGCCTTCGAGATCGTGCGCCGGCGGCTGTTCGAGACGCCCGATGCGCAGGCGCTCGCCCAGATCGGCAACACCGCGCACGCGATGGTGGAGTTCTACCGCGCCAACAGCGCCGACTTCCCCCGCGAGGTGCGCGAGAACGACTACGAGACACGCATCCGCCGCAGCTACCCGGTGCACCCCGAGCTGTTCGACCGGCTCTACCAGGACTGGTCCACGCTCGACCGCTTTCAGCGCACCCGTGGCGTACTGCGGCTGATGAACACGATCGTCGGGCACCTGTGGCGCAGCGACGACGCCGCGCCGCTGATCATGCCGGGGTCGGTGCCGCTGCACGCCGACACGGTGCTCACCGAACTCACCCAGTATCTGGGCGACGAGTGGAAGGCGCTGATCGACACCGACGTCGACGGCGCCGGCTCCGCGCCCGCGCGAGTGGACGCCGAGAACAGCGCCCTCGGCCAGCGGCGTGTCACGCAGCGGCTGGCGCGCACCGTGTTCATGGGCGCCACGCCCACGCTCAACTCCGCCCACAAGGGCCTCGACCAGCAGCGGGTGTTCCTGGGCACCGCGCTGCCCGGCGACAAGCCCGGCAACTTCCACACAGCACTCAACCGGCTGGCCGACACCGCCACGTACTTCTACAGCACCGGCTCGATGTACTGGTACGACACGCAGGCCAACACCACCCGCACCGCCAACGACTACGCCGAACGGCTGCACCCCGAGGACGTGTGGGCCGAGGTGGTGAGCCGGCTCGAGAAGCACCGCAAGATCACGGCCGACGGGTTCGCCGCCGTGC
>CAZDSL010000449.1:0-2422 GCA_964507655.1 uncultured Mycobacteriaceae bacterium
GACGGCGCGGACCTGCTGGGCGACGTCGAGCAGGCGCTCGAAGGGCTCTGAGGCCCGGGACCGGCCGCGCTGCCCGCACGGCGGCCGGTGGTCCTAGCCGCGCTGCTCGCCCAGCGCGGCGGCGAGCTCGTCGATCCGGCCGCGGATCCCGTCCAGGCCGTCGTCCAGGCGCTGACGGAGACGGTCCACGATCGCCTCATCGGCCAGATGCAGGTCGTGGGCGGTGGCGGCCCTCGCCCCGGGGCGCAGGTCGACGATGATGCTGCCGCGCGGGGTGAGCGTCGCGCGCTCGACGTCCTCCAGGCTGTGCGCCCCCTGCCGCCGCAGCGCCACGAGGATGTCCGCGTGCCGCAGGCCCGAGCGCGACGGTTTCGCCACGATCTGTCCGTCGCGCACCAGCACCGTGGGCCGTCCCTCCGTCAGCCGTGAAATGACGTTGCTGCTGGCGGCGATGCGCACCCACGCCGCGTTGACGGCGATCAGCACCGCAGCGCCCAGGAGGCCTCCCACGAGGCTGTAGTCGTCGCCGATCACCGCGTTCTGCAGGACGTTGGCCAACAGCAGCACCACGACCAGGTCGAAGGTGTTCAGCTGCGCCAGGTCGCGTTTGCCGGCCAGCCGCAGCAGGATCGCCAGCCCCGCGTAGACGACGATCGTGCGGATGACCTTGCCCCACGCCGGGATCTCGATGCTGACCATGTCGTGCCACATGCGGCGAGTGTGGCGCACCCGCCGCCGGGCGACGGGCGATCGCCGGGCGCCGCCGCGGGGCGGCGTCAGTTCGTCGACTGGTTGGGCAGGTGCGGTCCGATATAGCCGACGTACACGACGCCGGAGCCGCCCGTGTCGTCGTGGTAGTGCAGCCGCGGGCTGACGGTGCCGCCGGTGCCCAGCCGGAAGTGCCCGCCCATGAACACCTCTCCGTCGGGGTGCACGGATTCCGGTACCGGCAGCACCCGCGGCTCGCGGTAATGCGCGGCCCTCGAGGTGGTGTCGCTCTCGGTGGCCGCGTGCTCGTGCAGCGAGAACCCGCGGCAGCCCTCCGGTGTGTCGGCCAGGTAGTTGTGCACGCCCGGCGGGCCCGTCCCGGCCGCGCGGCATTCGGCGTAGTCGGACAGCGCCAGCAGCGCCTTCCACGCCTTGCGGGCGAATCCGCGCGCGTTCGATTGCCGGTCCAGGCGCAGCGCGGGCTGCGGGTCGCCGGTGAAGCGCACGTGCGGGACGGAGCCGAGGCGGTCCAGCAGCCCGGCGAACGTGCACGGGGCGCCGGCGCCGCCCGCGGGGCCCGGGTCTTCGTCGCAGGCGGCGGGAGGCCCGGCCCCGTCCGGCTCATCGCTTCTCTCTCGCAGCTCGGCGATGGCCCCGTGCAGCTCGGCGATGGTGCGGCGGGCGGCGGCGAGTTCACGGCGCAGACGCCGGATCTCGTCGCGGTCGCGGCGGTGCTCGCGGGTGCGGCGGTTGCCGCGGCGGGCCGCCACGCGCAGGTTCTCGAGCGCGTCGGTGTCGATGGTGCGCTCGCCCAGCACGTCCTCGAGGATGTCGCCGAGCAACGCGCCCAGCGGCCCTCCCGGTGCGCCTCCCGCGCGGGTGCGGGGCAGGGAGTCCGCATGGGGGATGTGGGCGCCCGGCTTCGGCACGGCCGGCGTGCGGTCCTTGGCGGGCGGCGGGTTCTGCGGCGCGGGTGCCGGGCAGCCCTCGGCGAGGGCGCGCAGCTTCGCGACGGTCTGGCCGACACCGGCCGGCAGCGCGGCGTCCCGAGCGCACCGCAACGCCAGGTGCCACAGCTCGCGGCGCAGCCCGTACTCGTCGGTGACCAGACGGTCGGCGCCGATCACCATGTGGCGCTGCGGGTACCCGTCGCCGTCGGCCCCCGCGTCCGGCCCCCGGCCGCCGGCAGGCCCGACCGGCGGGAACACACGGCCCGTCCCGGCGCCGACCCGCAGCGCCTCCGGCACCGCCCGGTTGAACCGCTCGGTGGCGGGCGCGTCGAGCACGTGGGCATGGATGAGGCCCTCGGCGTCGGACACGAGCGATGCGACCAGATCCGCGAGCCTGCGCACCGGGAACCCGTGGTCGGTGCCCACCACGAGGAGCGGACGAGTGCGGCCGGGATCGCGGACCGCGTCCACCAGGCCGGCCACCGCGGGCACCTGCGCGATGGGCGCACCGGCCGTCAGCGGGGTGGCCCCGTCGAGACCGTGCAGTGCGGACGCGAGCGCCGCGGCGGGCCGGGGGGTGCGCGCCGGGGGCCGCGGCGTCTCACCGCGCACGAACACCCAGCCGCGCGCCCCAGACTGGTCGATGCCGTAGGCGACGGTGGTGGTGTGCGGGCCGGTGGCCGACTCCCCGTACGCGGCCCGCGGTGGCGGAGCGCCCGGGGGCACGGCGCGGGGGCCGGGGACAGCCGGCGCGTCCGCGGCGC
>CAZDSL010000450.1:0-2422 GCA_964507655.1 uncultured Mycobacteriaceae bacterium
GCTGGCCCAGCACCTCGTCGAGCGTGCGCGGGCGCATCCGCACCGCCAGCGGCGCGGCCGGGTCGGGGGCCGGCGCCGCGCCGGGGTCCCGGGGGCCCGGGCCGGCGGGGGCGTCGTCGAACAGCGCGGGCTCGTCGCCCGGCTCTCCGGTGGGCATCACTCTTCGAGCGCCCCCAGCACGGCGCGCGCGTGGGCGGTGACCGGCTCGTCGCCGAGCTTCTCGGCGAACGCGGTGAGGATGCCCCACCGGCGGCGCAGGGCGGTGCGGCGGCCCACGGCCAGCTCGTGCCGGCGCAGCCGCTCCTCGGCCGCGGCGTCGATGTGCGCGTCGCCGCCCGAGTCGTCGAGGAACAGCCAGGTGCTCACCCACACCCACACGAGCATGGCCTCGAGCAGCCGCGAGTACAGCACCGCGTCGTCGCGCAGCTGCGGGAACACCGAGATCACCTCGGCGCGCCACGCCTCGGCCATCTCCTCGAGCTGGTCGGGGGTGAGGTCGAGCGCGCACAGGCAGGTGGGGAACGCGGCGAGGGCGTAGCTGATGTCGAGCGTCGCGTCGCGGAAGCCGCCCCACTCGTAGTCGAGGAACTTCACCCCGGCCTCGTTGACGAGGATGTTGTCGGGGCACAGGTCGGCGGTGCTGAAGGCGTGGAAGCCGCCGCCGGTGAACAGGCCGGCGGCCGCGGAGGCGGTGGCGCGCACCTCGCCCGGCACCGCCACGCCGAGCAGGTCGGCGAGCATCGCGGGCACCTCGTCCACCGCGCGGCCCACCTGCTGCACCAGGGGGCTCTCGCCCTCGGCGCCCGGCGTGCGGCGCAGGAGCGTGGCGAAATCGTCCTCGCGGCCGTAGGTGTTGGCGTGCATGCGGCCCAGCGATTGCGCCAGCGCCATCAGCGAGTGGGTGACCTCGGCGGCGTCGCGCCGGGCCAGCAGCTCGCCCATGGCGGGGGCGTCGCCCAGGTCGGAGAGCACCAGCAGCCGCTCGTCGAGGTCGTGCGCCACGAGCTCGGGGCCGGGGCGCTGCGCGCCCGCGAGCGAGTTGCAGAACTGGTAGGAGACGGCCTCGCGCCGGAAGGCCTCGTCGACGGCCTCGGGCGCCGGCCCGCGGCCCGCCGTGAGCACCTTCTTGAGCACCAGGGTGCGCGGCAGCGAGAAGGGGTTCTCGGCCACCCGCACCCGCAGCACCACCGAGGCGCCGCCGCCGCCGAGATCGGTGGCGTCCACCAGCCGCACCGCGGCGCCGGTGCGGCGCTTGAGCAGTTCCTGGGCCGCCTCGACCACCTCGCCGACCGGGTCGCGCGGGGGGTCGATCACGGTGGGGGCGGCGGAGCCGGCATCCGCGAGGTCGGGTGCCACGGAGTCAGGGTCCACGGAGTCGGGGTCCACAGAGTGAGCGTCCACGGGGTCAGGCCATCCATCCCGAATGCGGTCATCGATTGTCGCGGTCATCACATTCCAAACTACCCGGCGCCGTCGCCGGGCACCCCGCAACATAGTCGCCGCCGGTAACGGTTCGGTACCGGTACGGCGGCGGTGCAGGTCACGGGCGCGCCGCCGCGCCGCCCTCGCCCCGGGGGCGCCCGCCGGGCGGCAGGGCGCCGCCGGGGAGGTCAGTCCTCCCCGTCCTCGGGGACCGCGTCGATCCCCGACTCCGCCCGCTGCTGCGGGGTGATCGGGGCGGGCGCGTCGGTGAGCGGGTCGACGCCGCCGCCCGACTTGGGGAACGCGATCACCTCGCGGATCGAGTCGACGCCCGCCAGCAGCGCGGTGATGCGGTCCCAGCCGAAGGCGATGCCGCCGTGCGGCGGGGCGCCGTAGGAGAACGCGTCGAGCAGGAAGCCGAACTTCTCGCGCGCCTCCTCCTCGCCGATGCCCATCACCTTGAACACCCGCTCCTGGATGTCCTTGCGGTGGATGCGGATCGAGCCGCCGCCGATCTCGTTGCCGTTGCAGACGATGTCGTAGGCGTAGGCCAGCGCCGAGCCGGGGTCGGTGTCGAACGTGTCGAGGAACTCGGGCTTGGGCGAGGTGAACGCGTGGTGCACCGCCGTCCACGCGCTGTGGCCGAGCGCCACGTCGCCCTCGGCGACGGCGTCGCCGGCGGGCTCGAACAGCGGGGCGTCCACCACCCACACGAACGCCCACGCGTCGGGATCGATGAGGTCGAGCTTGCGGGCGATCTCGCCGCGCGCGGCGCCGAGCAGCGCGCGCATCGGCTTGGTGGCGCCGGCGGCGAAGAAGATGCAGTCGCCCGGCTGCGCGCCCACGTGCGCGGCCAGGCCGGCGCGCTCGTCCTCGGTGATGTTCTTGGCCACCGGGCCGCCCAGGGTGCCGTCCTCCTGCACCAGCACGTACGCCAGCCCCTTGGCGCCGCGCTGCTTGGCCCACTCCTGCCAGGCGTCGAGCTGGCGGCGCGGCTGGG
>CAZDSL010000451.1:0-2417 GCA_964507655.1 uncultured Mycobacteriaceae bacterium
GCTTCAAGATGGCGTTCTCGGACGCCACCTCGCAGACCGTGCCGGTGCCCGCGGTCGCGGAGGCCCAGGATGCGGCTGCCGCCGCGGCCGGGTCGGCATCCGCTGCGGCTGGCTCAGCGTCGGCGGCCGCGGGCTCGGCGGCGGATGCGCACGATGATGCGGCGGCGACCGCGGCCGACCGGATCCAGACCGGGGCAGACGCGGCGGCCGCCTCCGCGTCGGCATCGAGCGCGGCCGGGGATGCGGCGCAGACGGCCGCGGACCGGACCGCCACCGGCCAGGACGTGACCACCACCGCCGCGAACAAGGCTGCCGCGGAGGCGGCGCAGGCGGCGGCCGAGACCGCGCGTAATGACGCGCGTACGGCGCGGGACACCGCCTCCGGGTATGCGACCACCGCGGGCCAGCAGGCGGACGCCGCGGCAGACTCGGCGTCGGACGCGCATGATGATGCGCAAGCCGCCGCACAGTCCGCCGCCGACGCATCCGCGGATGCGGACCGGGCCGAGCAGGCGGCGGCCGCTGCGGTTCAGGGCGCACCGGCAGGCGGCTGGGTGCTGACCGATCTCGCGTCGGGGGTGCAGTCGTCGCTGGCGAAGGCGGACACCGCGTCGCAGCCGGGGCACACGCACCTGATCTCGGATGTGCAGGGCCTCGGCACCGCACTCGACGGCAAGAGCAACGTCGGCCACACGCACACGACGGCGGATGTGACGGGCCTGCAGGCGGCGATCGACGATGCGGTGGCGGCTCTCGTCAACGGCGCGCCCGGCGCCCTCGACACGCTCGCCGAGCTGGCGGCGGCCCTGGGGAATGACCCCGACTTCGCGTCGACGGTGACGCAGGAGATCGGCACGAAGGCCGACACGACCTACGTCGACACCGGCCTCGCGGGCAAGGCGTCGTCGGTGCACACGCACACCGCCTCCCAGATCAGTGACGCCTCGGCGACGGGGCGGGGGGTGCTGACAGGGACGGCGGCGCAGGCCCGCCAGTCGATCGACGTGCCCTCGGTGGCGGACATGACGGCGCGCCCGGCGATGTTCCTGTGGGACGGGACGGGCACGTGGACGCCCCCCGCCTCCGCGACGACCGGCGACAGCGTCTTGAACCTCGATACCGGCGAAATCCATTCGATCGAGGAGGTCTGATGACGCTGCAGGTGGGCCCGGTGATCGGGAAGGTCGGCGGCGGCGAGGTGACGGCAACGCCCTGGTCGGTGCCGTCGCTCACCACATCGGGCACGTCGACTTCGGTCACTGTGCCTGCTGGGCAGACGTGGCTGATCGCCGTCGCCGGAACCGCGAAAGGGTTGTCTTACAGCGCCTCCTATGCGCCGACGCTCACCGTCGGATCGGTGGCCGTGCGTCCGCTGGACGGGAATGAGCAGCCGCTCTGCTGCACGATCACAGCCGCCGCAGGCACCACCACGATCACCGTGAAGGCGAATCTCGTCGCCGGTGGCTTCTTCACCGGCACGATCTACACGACCCCCATGTAGGGGAAAGGATGAGAGATGACGCTGCAGCTTGGCCCGGTCATCGGGAAAGTCGGGGGGGCTGGCTTCTACGGCCGGATCACGACGAAGTGGAGTGTGGACGATGCCGACTGGCACACCCCGCCGTGGGGTGAGTCGGTGGGCGATGTGATGGTGCCGCCGGGCACCTACAAGGTGATCGGCCAGATCACCACCGGAGCGTCGTACCGCCGCTGGGTGCTGAGGTTCGGGTCGGTGACCACATCAGAGGTGTCAGGCTCGAGCATGGTGATGCCGCTGGACGCGACGGTGACGATCACGGCGCCGACCGCGGTGCAGTTTCAGGCGACAGGCACGTCGCTGAACAGGGCGCTGGATGCCGCCCTGGTAGCGGTGATTCCGGTAGGAGGGTGAGATGACGCTGCAGCTGGGTCCGGTGATTGGCCGGATAGGACGGGGGGGGGGCTGGCTTCGTAGGGGTCCTCGCCAGTAGCTGGTCGCCGCCAGGGTCTACGTGGACTGCGGTGCCGGTCATGACCGGCGGCACCGCAGCCCTGCCGCCAGGCGATTACGTGGTCGCGGTGAGTCTGGCCCGCGGCAGCTCGGGGACGGGCACCCTGCGGGTACGTGTCCTCGGGCAGACGGTGACGGCGTCGTCGGGCTCCGGCTATCAGAGGTTCGGGCCGACTTCAGTGACCCTCGCCGCGGCCACGACCGCAACCGTCGAGGCGTATGCGGACGGATTCGCAGACTCGAACCGGCAGCTCGTCGAGCTCCTGGTGGCGATCGTGCCGGCGGCTACCTGAGCAGGGGAACCGCCCGCGCCTCGCGCGCGTCCAAGAACATGCCGGGCCTCAACCCCCCGTAGGCCCGGCGCGCTGTCGGCCACCCCCCGGCCGCCGCGCGACGAAATCGAGCAGGCCTGTAAGCCGAGTTCTGT
>CAZDSL010000452.1:0-2410 GCA_964507655.1 uncultured Mycobacteriaceae bacterium
GGCGATGGCCCGCCGGGCGCGGGCGCGGTCGATGGCGCCGCGGGTGGGCGGCAGCGGCGTCACCGTCAGCCACGAGAACGCCAGGGCGAGGCCGTCGGCCGCGGCGCGCACGGGAGCGGGGAGCACCCCGTCAGCCGGCCTCGGGGGCGCCGGCGACGCCGGCGTCGGCGAACGTCGCCATGCCGCCCAGCGTGGCCACGGCGGCGCGCAGCAGAGGCAGCGTCAGCAGCGCGCCGGTCCCCTCGCCGAGCCGCATGCCGAACTCGAGCATCGGCACCGTGTGCAGCCGCTCGAGGGCGGCGGTGTGGGCGGGCTCGGCCGAGCGGTGCCCGGCCACCCACCAGTCGGCGGCGCCGGGGGCGAGCTGCGCGGCCACCAGCGCGGCGGAGGTGGAGATGAGCCCGTCGAGGATCACCGGTGTGCGCCGCACGGCCGCCTGCGCCAGGAACCCCGCCATGGCCGCGATGTCGGCGCCGCCGGCGGTGCGCAGCAGGGCGAGGGGGTCGCCGACGAACCGGCGGGCACGGAACATCGCATCGCGCACGGCGGCCGTCTTGCGCATCCAGGCCGCGTCGTCGATGCCGGTGCCGCGGCCCACGGCGACCACCGGCTCGAGCCCGGTGAGCGTGGCGATCAGCGCGGTGGCGGGCGTGGTGTTGCCGATGCCCATGTCGCCGGCGATGAGGAGATCGGCGCCCGCGTCCACCTCCTCGTCGGCGATGGCGCGGCCCGCGCCCACGGCGGCCAGCGTCTGCTCGGCCGTGAGGGCGTCCTCGCGGTCGATGAGGCCGGACGAGCGGCGCACCTTGTGCGCGCGCACCGCGTCGGGGATGCCGGCCGTGTCGTCGCAGTCGACGGCGAGGTCGGCCACCCGCACCCCGGCGCCGACGCTCCGGGCGATCGCGTTGACGGCCGCGCCGCCGGCGAGGAAGTTCTGCACCATCTGCGCCGTGACGTCGGGGGGGAACGCGGAGACGCCCGCCCCGGCGATCCCGTGATCGCCGGCGAAGACGACGACGCGCGCCCGCTCCAGGGGCTTCGGCGGGCAGGCGTCCTGGCAGGCCGCCAGCCAGCAGGCCAGCTCCTCGAGCCGGCCCAGCGAGCCGGGCGGCTTGGTCAGCTGCAGCTGACGCTGCTCGGCCGCGCGCCGGGCGTCGGCGCTGGGCGGGGCGACCGCCGGGAAGACGGCGCCCCGGCCGGCGCCGGCGGCGTCCGTGGCCGCCTCAGACATCGTCGCCCGGTGCCACGTTGGGCCGGGGGGTGCGCATGCGGCGCAGCTGCGAGGCGCGCACGAAGGCGTACCAGCCCAGCGAGAAGCGGCTGTCGGCCACGTCGGGGTAGCGCTCCTGCACCCTGGCGAAGATGCGGCGGGCCATGAAGAAGCCCTCGATCATCATGAGCACCACCATGATGAGCATGAACAGGCTGATCACGGCCTGGATGTTCGGCGCGAGGAACAGCGACAGGATCATCACGATCGCCAGCGGCATGAACAGGCCCACCAGGTGCCGGCGCGAGTCGACCAGGTCGCGCACGTAGCGGCGCTCGGGGCCCTTGTCGCGGGCGGGCAGGAACTTCTCCTCGCCCGCCATCATCCGCTCGCGGCGGTCGGCCATCGCGGCGCGCCGGTCGGCGGCGTCCGACTTGCGTTCCTCGCGGGTCTTCTTGGTGCCGTCGCGGTTGGTGCGGCGGCGTGCGCGCGCCTCCTTGGCCGTCATGGGCGCCGGGCCGACCGGGCCGCGGCGCCGCTGCGACTCGTTGCGCTTGGGCGTGGGGCGGCCCTTCTTCTGCGTGGTCCGGCTGCCGGCGGGCTCGTCGTCGGCGGGCGGGGCGTCCTCGTCCGCCTCGTCGAGGTCGGTGTCCAGGGAGGGATCGTCGGGCGTCGGCTGGTCGTCCGGGGCCCCGCGGCGCGAAAACTTCACCCCACCAGGGTAAGGGGCGCCGGGTGCGGAGCGGTCCGCGGGCCGACCGGCACCGATACCGTGAGCGGATGCACGTGCTCATCGCGCCCGATTCCTTCGGCGACGCGCTCACCGCCCCGGCGGCCGCCGCGGCGATCGCGCGCGGATGGCGGCGCGCGCGGCCGGGCGACACCCTCCGGTGCGCGCCGCAGTCCGACGGCGGGCCCGGCTTCGTCGACGTGCTCGCGGCCGCGCCGGGCGGCGGCGAGGTGCGGGAATCGGAGGTGACCGGGCCGCTGGGCGCCCCGGTGCGCGCCCGCTGGCTGCGCCGCGAGAACACCGCCTGGATCGAGTCGGCGCAGGCGTGCGGCCTGCACCTGCTGGGGCGTCCGCCCGGGCCCGGCACGGCCGTCGACGCGGGCAGCCGGGGGCTGGGGGAGCTGATCGCGGCCGCAGTGGGGGCGGGCGCGGCGACCGTCGTGGTGGGGCTCGGCGGCAGTGCCTGCACC
>CAZDSL010000453.1:0-2406 GCA_964507655.1 uncultured Mycobacteriaceae bacterium
ACGACGGCTCCAAGGCCTCGCACTGGGAGCACACCGTGGCCGTCACCCAGGACGGTCCGCTGATCCTCACGCCGCGGCCGTAGGGCCTCAGGCACCCCGGAGGGGCCGTCCCGCACACCGCGGGGCGGCCCCTCCGGCCTGTTCCTGCCCGGATGGCTATCGTCGGGGCATGGGTGCGGACCGGAACGGCCGGGGCGGGGCCGACGCAGGCGGGGCGGGTCTGACCATCGCGGAGGCGGCGCAGCGGACGGGGCTGACCGCGCACACCCTGCGTTACTACGAGCGGGACGGGCTGATGCTCGGCGCGATCGACCGGGCGCCGTCCGGGCACCGAAGATACAGCGCCGCCGACCTCGGCTGGATCGAACTCATCACGCGGCTGCGCGCGACGGGCATGCCGATCCGGGAGATCCAGCGGTACGCGGAGCTGGTGCGTGCCGGCGACGGCAGTGAGCCGGAGCGGCTCGAGCTGCTGCTGGCGCATCGCGTCCGGGTGCTGGGCAGGCTCGCGGAGGTGACCGAGCACCTCGCGGCGCTGGACACGAAGATCGGCCTCTACGCGGAGCGGGTCGCGGCGCGCGGCTTGACTTCGAGCGCGCTCGAAGCCGTTGACTTGTCCCATGACCACTGAACTCGCAACCCGGACCCTCGGCACCGCCGCACCGCTGACCGTCTCCGCAATCGGACTCGGCTGCATGGGCATGTCGGAGTTCTACGGAGCCCACGACGATGCCGCGGGCATCGCCACCATCCAGCGCGCGCTCGACCTCGGGGTGACGCTGCTCGACACCGCCGACATGTACGGCCCCTTCACCAACGAGGAGCTGGTCGGCAAGGCGATCGCCGGCCGGCGCGACGAGGTGGTGCTCGCCACGAAGTTCGGCAACGAGCGGCGCGCCGACGGCACACGGGTGGGGATCAACGGCCGCCCCGACTACGTCGTCGCGGCGTGCGAGGCGTCCCTGCGCCGGCTCGGCGTGGACCACATCGACCTGTACTACCAGCACCGCGTGGACCCCGACGTCGCCATCGAGGAGACCGTCGGCGCGATGGCCGGGCTCGTCGAGGCGGGCAAGGTGCGCAACCTCGGCCTCTCGGAGGCCGCCCCGGACACGGTCCGCCGCGCCCACGCCGTCCACCCGATCACCGCGTTGCAGACCGAATACTCCCTGTTCAGCCGCGACCTCGAGGACGAGATCCTGCCGGTCCTCCGCGAGCTGGGCATCGGGCTGGTGCCGTATTCGCCGCTCGGCCGCGGCATGCTGACCGGCCGCGTCGGCGCCGTCTCCGCCGCCGGCGACGCGCGCGGGACGGAGTACTTCCCCCGGTTCCGCGGCGACGCGCTCGTCACCAACCTCGCGCTGGTCGACCGCGTCCGCACCCTGGCCGAGGCGAAGGGCGTCACGCCGGGGCAGCTGGCGCTCGCCTGGGTGCTGGCCCAGGGGCCGGACGTCGTCCCGATCCCCGGCACCAAGCGGGTGGCCTACCTCGAGGAGAACGTCGCCGCGGCCGGCGTCGGGCTGGCGGCGGCGGACCTCGCGTCGCTGGAGGAGGCCGTTCCGCGCGGGGCCGTCGCGGGTGCCCGCTACGGCGACATGTCCAGCATCGACGGCTGAGCCGGGGGCCGGTAGGTGCGGGGGAGCCCTCTCCGGGAGGGGCTACTGCTGCGGGCCGGTCGCTACAGCTGTGCCCCGGTGTCGACGAGCACGGTGACCGGCCCGTCATTGGTGAGGGTCACCCGCATGTGCGCGCCGAAGCGCCCCGTCTGCACCCGGGCGCCCAGCGCGGCGAGCTCGTCGGCGACGGCCTGCACCAGCGGCTCGGCCACCGGGCCGGGGGCGGCGCCGTTCCACGACGGGCGCCGGCCCTTGCGGGTGTCGCCGTAGAGGGTGAACTGGCTGACCACGAGCACCGGGGCGTCCACGTCGGAGGCCGAGAGCTCGCCCTCGAGGATGCGCAGGCGCCAGATCTTGGCGGCCATCGCGCGGGCGGCGGTCGCGTCGTCGCCGTGCGTGACGCCGACGAGGGCGACCAGGCCCGTGCAGTCGAACTCCGCGATCGTCTCGCCGTCCACCTCGAGGCGGGCTCCCGCGGCCCGCTGAATCACCGAACGCATACGGGCATTCGATCACCCCGGCGGGCGGGGGATCGGGGCCGGGGTTCGCCGGTGTGATGCGTCGGTGCGCGGCGGCGGGCCCGGGCGCCGGCGGGGGCGGAGCCGGGGGCGTTTCGCATCGTCGTTCAAGGGCGTGTACCCTGGTCGATTGGTGCGCACTGCGCGCGCGTCCCGTGCCGTCTTCACGCGGCGGTCTCCCGGCCCGGCCGGGGTACCGCGGCCGGCGGCGGTGGGGCGGCGTCCCGGCGGACGCGCCGGTCAGCGATGCCCGGCGGCAGGCCGGGGCGCGC
>CAZDSL010000454.1:0-2403 GCA_964507655.1 uncultured Mycobacteriaceae bacterium
ACGCCACCGGCACCCTCGTGCGCGCCGACGCCGACGGCGCGCAGAGCACCCGATTCGTCTTCGACCAGGACGGGACGGGCGGCCAGTGGACAACCTCGGTCACCCTGCACCTGGATGACGGCGGCACCGCGGGCTGGGTGTGGTTCGACATCGACTGCCCGCCGTCGCAGGTGCCCAAGCCGCCGCGCGTCGCCGGGGAGCTGCTGCGCTCGGTCACAGGACGGGACGGCGACCACGTCCTCACGGGCGAGGCCGCCGTCGCGCGCCGGGCACAGATCCCCGACCTGCATGCCGCGCTCACCGACCCGCGCCGGCGCGGCCTGCTGTTCCTCGCCGGGACCGATGATCATCTGCCGCTGGACAAGTGGGCGGAGTTCGTGCGTGGGATCCTGCACGACACGGTGGGCCTCGCCTCGGCCCACGTGCTCGACACCGAGACCACCGCGCTGCTCAACGCCGAGCTACCAGCCTCGCACCGCATCGCCCCGGGCACCGTGCGCACCTTCCGCCCCGGCGTGGACCTCGACGACCCGGTGGACGGCGTCCGCCACCGCTACCTCACTACAGAGCGCATCGTCCGCGACCGTTCCTATGTGCTGCGCAAGCTGCTCGCCCACCAGGCTCGGGAGCTGTCCACCAGCGCTCCGCTGCCGCGCGACGCCATCGCCGTCGACGAACTCCTGCGCGAACGCCTCGACGCGGCCCTGCTCGACAGCGCGGCGCCCGCCACGACGCCACCGGCTCGTCCGAGCGGGAACGTCGTCGTCATGCCCCCGCCGGCCACGGTCTTGGCCGACATGCCCGCGCCCACGCTCCTCACCGGGCACCCGGTGTTCGCGGAGCTCTCGGCGGTGGTCCGCGACGTCCTCGGCACGGACACCGTCGATGCCGACGCCATCCGCACCCTCGGTGCCCTGGCCGGGCGCGCACGGAGCACCGCCGCAGCCCGCGACAGCCTCCAGGAGCGGATGCGGCGCATCGAGGCCGAACGCAAGGAGGCTGCGGAGGAGGCCGACCTGCTCCGGATGCTGCTCGAGGACGAGCAGATCGACCGCGCGCTCGCCGAGAACGAGCGGGCCGACGCCGAGCGGCATCTGCTGCACGTGCGCACCGAACTCGCGCGCCTGGGTCAGGCCGAGGCCGCCTGGTCCGAGCCCGACGAAGATCCCCGCGACGTGCGTCCCGAGAGCCTGGACGATCTGCTCGCGCGGCTCGGCGAGCTCGACCACATCGTGTTCACCGGCGACGAGGAGCTGACGCACGGCCTCGACAAACACGATCCGATGGGCGCGTGGGCCGGCCGCACCTGGGAGGTGCTGCGCGCACTCGACGACTACTGCCGGGTCATCGCCGACGGCACCTTCCACGGCGACGTGCATCGCTACCTCACGTACACCCCCATCGGCTGCCACGGCTTCTCCCCCGGCGCCCATGTGCCCGTGGAGAGCGAATCGGTGCGCAATGCGGCCAAGTTCCGCAATCCGCGGATGCTGCCGGTGCCCGCCGACGTCGACCCGTCGGGCACTGTCTTCATGGACGCCCACTTCCGCATCGGCGGCAGGTCCAGGATCAGCCCCCGCATGCACTACTTCGACGATGCCGCCGGCACCGGACGGATCTACGTCGGCTACCTCGGCCCGCACCTGCCCAACACCCTGACCAATTGACGGCAGCCACCGTCGCGCCACAGTCGGTATTGCCAGCAGTATGCCATCGCCTTGCCAGCTGTACTTCAGGCAGAATTGCGGCATGAAGACCACGTTCGATCTACCCGAGCCGGTGCTTGAGAAGGTGCGGGCCATCGCGCGGCAGCGGGGCACGACGACGAAGTCCCTCGTCGAAGAAGCGCTGCGGGCCCTCATCGACGAGGAGGGCCGGCGCAGTGCGTACACGCTGCCGGATTGCGCCGTAGGCGGGCGGGGGCTGCAGCCGGGGTTCACCGACGGCTGGTCGACCATCCGCGACGCGGCATACGGGCAGCCTGGCTGACCATGCGCGCCGTCGACACGAACGTCCTTGTCTACGCCCACCGGCTCGACTCCCCGTTCCACCACGAGGCGCGCGCGCTGATGCGCCGGCTCACCGAAAGCCGAGTGCAGTGGGGTCTCCCATGGCCGTGCGTGTTCGAATTCTTCTCGATCGTCACGCACCCTCGCATCTATGCACCGCCCAGTACAGTCGGCCAGGCCATCGACCAAATGCGGGCATGGATCGATGCCCCCAGCACCGTCCTCCTCAACGAGCCGCCCGGCAGCTGGCCCATCGCCGCCAATCTGATCACCTCATCCGCGCTCGTCGGACCCGCGGTTCAGGACGCGCGCATCGCCGCGATCTGCCTCGCGCACAACGTCGACGCGCTGATCACGCTCGATCGCGACTTCTCCCGATTCCCCGAGCTGCGCA
>CAZDSL010000455.1:0-2403 GCA_964507655.1 uncultured Mycobacteriaceae bacterium
CGCGCGCCGGCCCGGATCGGGCGACGCCGCCGCCGACCCGGCCGCGCGGGCGCTGCTCGACTCCGGCAAGAACCTGCGCGAGCACGCGTTCGTGGTGGACTGGATCCGCGCCGTGCTCACCCCGCTGTGCTCGCGGCTCACCGTGCCGCCCACGCCCACGCTGCACGCCACCCCGCACCTGTGGCACCTGGGCACCGAGATCACCGGCACGCTGGCCGACCCGTCCACCACCGCGCTCGACCTGGCGCTGGCGCTGCACCCCACCCCGGCCGTGTGCGGCACGCCCACCCCGGCGGCGCTGCGGGCGATCCTCGACACCGAGGAGGACCGCGGCTTCTACGCGGGCGCCGTGGGCTGGTGCGACGCCGCGGGCGACGGCGAGTGGGCCGTCGCCATCCGGTGCGCCGAGCTGGCCCCCGACCGCCTCTCCGCCCTCGCCCACGCCGGCGGGGGCATCGTCGCCGGCTCGCGCGCCTCCGACGAGCTGGCCGAGACCGACGCCAAGCTGCAGACTCTGCTGCGGGCGCTGGGCGCCTGACGCACGCCGCCCCGCCCGGGGCGGGTGCGGGCGCCGGGTCGGCCGCGGGTGATAGCTTGGCAGCAAGCGATGGTGCACCGGACGCTGCACCGACCCCGAGGAGCCTTCATGAAGTTCACTGTGCCCGCAGTCGTCAGCGCGGTCATCGGCGTGGCGGTCGCTCTCGCGGTGGTCATCCCGGTGACCTCGGCCATCGAGGGCTCCCAGCGCCCTGACACCGCGGCCTCGGCGAACCCGTCGGACGTCCAGGTCCAGTACGGCACCCGCTGACCCGGACACCCTGAGCATCAGCCTCCGGCGCGGGCCCTTCCCGCGCTTCCGCCCGCCGTCGCGCACCGCCCCGACACCGTGCACAGACGCGTGCCCGCGCACGACCGACGGCGTCGTCACCGCCCCGGTGCCCCGGCGCTGGCTCTGGATCGCCTCCGCGTGCGCCGTGGTGCTGGCGTTCTGCCAGAGCCCCGGCCGCATCGTCGCGGACACCAAGCTCGACCTCACCGCGAATCCGATCGGATTCCTTGCGCGCGCAGCCCACCAGTGGTCGTCGATCGCCCCGCTGGGCCAGGTGCAGAACCAGGCCTACGGCTATTTCTTCCCGCACGGCGCGTTCTTCGTCCTGGGCGACCTGGCCCGCCTGCCCCCGTGGATCACCCAGCGCCTGTGGTGGGCGATTCTGCTGGCCGCCGGGTTCTGGGGGCTGGTGCGGGTGGCGGACGCGTTGGGCGTGGGCAGCCGCAGCGCCCGCGTCATCGCCGCGGCCGCATACGTCCTGTCGCCGCGGGTGCTCACGACCCTCGGGCCGATCTCGTCGGAGACACTGCCGATGATGCTGGCGCCGTGGGTGCTGCTGCCGGTGATCCGCGCCCTCGACGGTGACGCCGGTGCCCGGGCCGGCGCGGGGGCGCGCGCGGCGTCCATGCGCATGCTCGCGGCCCGCTCGGCCGGGGCGGTGGCGCTGATGGGCGCGGTGAACGCGGTGGCCACCGGCTTCGCCTGCCTCATCGCCGGGCTGTGGTGGCTGGCGCACCGGCCCGACGCCCGCTGGCGGCGGTTCACCGCGTGGTGGCTGCCGATGCTCGCGCTCGCCTGCCTGTGGTGGCTGGTGCCGCTGTGGCTGCTGGGCCGGGTGAGCCCGCCGTTCCTCGACTTCATCGAGTCGGCCTCCACCACCACCCGCTTCGCCTCGCTCACCGAGGTGCTGCGCGGCACCAGCGCGTGGACGCCGTTCATCTCGCCGGCCACCGCCACCGGGGTGACGCTGGTGAGCGCGCCGCTGATGGTGCTGGCCACCGGGCTGCTCGCGGCGGCGGGCCTGGCCGGACTGGCGATGCGCGCGATGCCCGCCCGCGGGCGGCTGCTGCTGATCCTGCTGGTGGGGCTGGCCGCGCTGACGATCGGCTACGACGGCGCGCTGGGCTCCGCGGTGGCCGACCAGGTGCGGGCGTTCCTCGACGGCGCCGGAGCCCCCCTGCGCAACGTGCACAAGCTCGACCCGCTGCTGCGCCTGCCGCTGGCGCTGGGCCTGGCGCACCTCGTGGGGAAGGTGCCGCTGCCCGGGTCGGCGCCGTGGCACCGGGTGCGCGCGGCTGTCGCCCACCCGGAGCACGCGCCGATGACGGCCGTCGCCGGGCTCGTCGCCGCGGCGCTGCTGCTGGCCGCGAGCCCGGCGTGGCTGGCGCAGCTCGCGCCGCCCGGCACCTACACGGCGATCCCCGGCTACTGGCGGCAGGCGGCCGACTGGCTGTCCGCGCGCGGCGCGGTGGTCGAGGGCGACGGGGCGGGTGGCGCGGCCGCCGCGGGGGATGCCGCCGCACCCCGCGCGCTGGTGGTGCCCGGCGCGCCGTTCGCCATCCAGCAGTGGGGCA
>CAZDSL010000456.1:0-2389 GCA_964507655.1 uncultured Mycobacteriaceae bacterium
GCCTGGTGCAGCCCGCGTGGGAGCAGGCCGCGGTGCTGGCGCGGCTGCTCACCGGCGCCGACGCGGGGGCGCGCTACCGGGGCAGCGCGCAGATGACGCGGCTCAAGGCGCACGACGTGGACCTGGTGGCGATGGGACGCGTGGACGTGGGCCCGCACGACGAGGAGCACGAGGTGCTCACCCTCGCCGACCCCACCCGCGGCCGCTACGCCAAGGCCGTGCTGCGCGGCGACCGCCTCGTCGGCGCCGTCTCGCTGGGCAACCCCGGCGTGGCCGGCGCGTTCGCGCAGCTCTTCGACTCGCGCGCGCCCGTCCCCCGCGACCGCATGTCGCTGCTGGTGGGCCGCGCGGGCGGCGGCGCCCCGGCGCCCGCGAGCGGGACCGACGTGGTGTGCCGCTGCAACACGGTCACCGTCGACCGGCTCGCGCAGGCCTGGGACGACGGCGCCCGGACGGTGGACGACCTGGCCCGCGCCACGCGCGCCGGCACAGGCTGCGGCGGATGCCGCGACGAGCTCGGGGCGCTGTGCGCCCGGTGGGGCGCCGCACCCGGCGCCGAGGCGGAGGGCGGACAGCCCATGGAGAAGGGAGATGCGGCATGAACGGCGGCGACCTGGTGGTGATCGGGCACGGCATGGTGGCGCACCGGCTGGTGGAGACCCTGCGGCGGCGCGACACCGGCGGCGCATGGGCGGTGACGGTGCTCGCCGAGGAGCCGCGCGCCGCCTACGACAGGGTGGGGCTGTCCTCCTACGTCGGCGCCTGGGATCCGGCGGCGCTGGCGCTCGAGGGCAACGAGTACGCGGGCGATCCCCGCGTGGACCTGCGGCTGGGCGACCCGGCCGCCGCCATCGACCCGGCCGCGCGCACCGTGCGCACCGCCTCGGGGGCCGTGTACGGCTACGACGCCGCCGTGATCGCCACCGGATCAAGCGCGTTCCGCCCGCCGGTGCCCGGCGGCGACCTGCCCGGGTGCTTCGTGTACCGCACGATCGACGACCTGGACGCCATCCGCGCCGCCGCGCGCGGCCACGACGGGGCGGTGGGCGTCGTCGTGGGCGGCGGGCTGCTGGGCCTCGAGGCCGCCGACGCGCTGCGCGGCCTGGGCCTGGTGCCGCACATCGTCGAGCGCAACGACCGGCTGCTCTCGGCGCAGGTGGACGCGGGCGGCGGCGCGCTGCTGGCCCGGCTGGTGCGCGAGCTGGGGCTGCACGCGCACACCGGCGTGGGCACCGAGGCCATCGCGCCCGCCGCAGGCGGCCTCACCGTGACGCTGTCCGACGGCACCGTGCTCGACGCGGCGCTCGTGGTGTTCGCCGCCGGCATCCGCCCCCGCGACGAGCTCGCCCGCGACGCCGGCATCGCCGTGGCCCCGCGCGGCGGCATCGCCGTCGACACCGCGCTGCACACCAGCGCACCCGGGGTGTACGCCGTCGGCGAGTGCGCCGCGGTCGAGGGCGTCTGCTACGGCCTCGTCGCCCCCGGCTACGCCACCGCCGAGGTGGTGGCCGACAGGCTCCTCGGCGGCGAGGCGCTCTTCCCCGGCGCCGACACGTCCACCAAGCTCAAGCTGCTGGGGGTCGACGTGGCCAGCTTCGGCGACGCGCACGCGCAGGCCGAGGGCGCGCTCGAGGTGGTGCTCTCCGACGCCGCGAAGCGCACCTACGCCAAGCTGGTGGTCTCGGACGATGCGGGGACGCTGCTGGGCGGCATCCTGGTGGGCGATGCCACGCAGTACACGATGCTGCGCTCGCTGGTGGGCTCGCCGTTGCCCGACGACGCCGCCGCGCTCATCGCCCCCACCGGCACCACGCTGGGCGCCGGCTCGCTGCCCGACGACGCCGAGATCTGCTCGTGCAACGCCGTCACCAAGGGCACCATCACCGCCGCCATCGCCGACGGCGCGTGCGACCTGGCGTCGATCACCGCGTGCACCGGCGCGGGCTCCACCTGCGGCGGCTGCCTGCCCGCGGTGAAGCAGCTGCTGGCCTCGTCGGGCGTCGCGATGTCGAAGGCGCTGTGCGAGCACTTCGACGCCTCGCGCGCCGAGCTGTTCGAGATCGTGCGCGCCACGCGCATCCGCAGCTTTTCCGCCCTCATCGCCCGCTACGGCCGCGGCGCCGGCTGCGAGATCTGCAAGCCCACCATCGCCTCGATCCTCGCATCGACCTCGTCGGAACACATCCTCTCGGCCGAGCAGGCGAGCCTGCAGGACACCAACGACCACTTCCTGGCGAACCTGCAGAAGAACGGCACCTATTCGGTGGTGCCGCGCATGCCGGGCGGCGAGTGCACCCCCGAGCAGCTCATCGTCATCGGCGAGGTGGCGCGCGAATTCGGCCTGTACACGAAGATCACCGGTGGGCAGCGGATCGACCTGTTCGGGGCG
>CAZDSL010000457.1:0-2375 GCA_964507655.1 uncultured Mycobacteriaceae bacterium
GGCGGCGCGGGGCGGCAGCGGCGCGAGCGCGACTCGGCGGATCCGGCGCGGGCCGCGGCGCGCGACACGCTCCGGGCCGTGCGCGAGCGCGACGCCTACGCCAACCTGGTGCTGCCGCGGCTGCTGCGCGAGCGCGGGATCACCGGCCGTGACGCCGCCTTCGCCACCGAGCTGACGTACGGGGCGTGCCGGGCGCTGGGGCTGCTCGACGCCGTCATCGCCGATTGCGCGGGGCGTCCCCTCGACCGCATCGACCCGGAGCTGCTCGACCCGCTGCGCATCGGCGTCCACCAGCTGCTGCGCATGCGCGTGGCCACCCACGCCGCCGTGTCCACCACCGTCGACCTCGTCGTGGCCGACGCCGGGCGGGGCGCGGGCGGGTTCGCCAACGCGGTGCTGCGCCGGGCCGCCGAGAAGACCGAGGAGCAGTGGATCACGGCGCTCTCGCCCGATCCGGCCCGCGACCCGGTCGGCGCAGCCGCGTTCCGGCACACCCACCCGGTGTGGATCGCGCGCGCCTTCGCCGACGCCCTCGGCCCGGCCGCGGGCGAGCTCGACGCCGCGCTCGCGGCGGACAACGTGAGCCCGCACGTGCACCTGGTGGCCCGTCCCGGGGCCATCACCGCCGAGGAGCTGGCGCTCATCACCGGCGGCGAGGAGGGGCGGTACTCGCCGTACGCCGTGTACCTCGACGGCGGCGATCCGGCCGCCCTCGACCCGGTGCGCGAGGGCCTCGCCGGCGTGCAGGACGAGGGCAGCCAGCTCGTGGCCCGCGCCGTCACCGTGGCGCCGCTGGACGGGCTCGACGGCGGGCGCTGGCTCGACCTGTGCGCCGGCCCCGGCGGCAAGGCCGCGCTGCTCGGCGCGATCGCCGCCATCGACGGTGCGCGGGTGGACGCCGTGGAGCCGTCGGCGCACCGGGCCGGCCTGGTACGCAAGGCCGTCGACGGCCTGCCCGTGGACGTGCACGCCGTGGACGGGCGCGACAGCGGCCTGGCGCCGGGCTACGACCGCATCCTCGTGGACGCGCCGTGCACGGGGCTGGGGGCGCTGCGGCGCCGCCCCGAGGCGCGCTGGCGCAAGACTCCGCGCGACGTCACCGACCTGTCCCGCCTGCAGCGCGAGCTGCTCGCCGCGGCGGCGGCGCTGGTGCGCCCGGGCGGGGTGATCGTGTACTCCACCTGCTCGCCGCACCTGCCCGAGACCGCCGGCATCGTCGCCGACGCCGAGCGGCGGCACGGCCTCGAGCCCCTCGACTCCCGCGCGCTGGTGCCGCCGATGCCGGCGCTCGGCGAGGGCCCGCACGTGCAGCTGTGGCCGCACCGGCACGGCACCGACGGCATGTTCCTCGCCGCGCTGCGCAGGCCGCCCGCGTAGCGGGGGAGGGCCCGGCCCGCGGCGGCCGGGCCCCATAGACTGGACGCATGGCGCACCAGGCTCCGGCACGTCCGGTCACGCAGCATCCCATGATCGCCCCGTCCATCCTCTCGGCCGACTTCGCCCGGCTGGCCGACGAGGCCGCCATCGTGGCGGGCGACCCGGCCGCCGGGGGCGGCGCCGAATGGCTGCACGTCGACGTCATGGACGCGCACTTCGTGCCCAACCTCACCCTGGGCCTGCCCGTGGTGCAGAGCCTGCTCAAGGCCACCGAGATCCCGCTCGACTGCCACCTGATGATCGAAGACCCGGGCCGCTGGGCCCCGCCCTACGCCGAGGCCGGCGCGCACAACGTCACCTTCCACGCCGAGGCCACCGACGACCCGGTGGCCGTGGCGCGCGACATCCGCGCCGCCGGCGCCAAGGCCGGCCTGTCGGTCAAGCCGGGCACGCCGATCGACCCGTACCTGGAGATCCTCACCGAGTTCGACACGCTGCTGGTGATGAGCGTCGAGCCCGGGTTCGGCGGCCAGTCGTTCCTCCCCGACGTGCTCCCCAAGGCGCGTGCCGTGCGGCGGCTGGTCGACTCGGGCGAGCTGACCCTGCTCGTCGAGATCGACGGCGGCATCAACGACGCCACCATCGAGCAGGCCGCCGAGGCGGGCGTCGACTGCTTCGTCGCCGGCTCGGCCGTCTACGGCGCCCACGACCCGGCCGCCGCCGTGCGCTCGCTGCGGGAGAAGGCCGCCGCCGCGTCGCCGCACCTGCACCTGCCCCGGTGACCGGGCCCGGCGGCCCCGCCCGGGGCACCATCCTCACCGACGCGGAGGCGATGCGGCTCGCCGTCGCGGTCTCCCGCCGGGCCGAGGGCCGCACCAGCCCCAACCCGGCGGTGGGCGCCGTGATCCTCGACGCGTCGGGCGCGCTCGCCGGCACCGGCGCCACCGCGCCGCCCGGCGGGCCGCACGCGGAGGTCGCGGCGCTGCGCGACGCGGGCG
>CAZDSL010000458.1:0-2373 GCA_964507655.1 uncultured Mycobacteriaceae bacterium
TCGTTCTGTGCCCCGGGCCGCGGAGTCCGCATCTCGGGGCCCGTCAACGGCCGCCGGCGTAGCGATCCACCGTCGCCAGGAGCGAGCCCGATCCGCCGCGCAGGTGTTCGTGGACGAGGCGGGTGACGTCCACGTCGTCGCCGTGGACGCGCACCACCGGGTGGCCGTTGGGCCGGCGGATCCACTGCGCGCCGGGTACCTCGGCCACCAGGATGCTCCCCATCAGCAGGGCTGCGTCGTACTGGACTTGAGGGCCGGTGTCGTCGGCGTCGGCATTCAGTTCGGCGTTGTCGGCATCTGTTTTGTCGTCAGCGAGGGCCTCGGGGAGGAGCCGGTCGAGCGCCGCCAGCGACGCACGCGTCCCGTCGGCGGGTTCACCGTGCATGGCCAGCCATCGCAGCAGCTGCGTGGGCTGGAGGATCGGGCTGGACGGGTCGATCGGAGCTTCGATCCCTTCCTCGACGGACGGGCCGTAAACGGCGAATCCCTCCGCGATCCCGTACTTCGGCCCGACGTGGAGCAGGCGCTGCAGCGGGGACGGTAGCCGCGCCAGGAGGCCCTCGGGCAGGAACCGCTCCCAGATGTTCACGGCTGTACCGTATCCGGCTGGGCGTAGTTGAGGCGGGAGGTGGCGTATCACGCGGTCTCGTTCTCGCGCCGTACTCTAAGGCGCGATAACGGGAATCGTGGAGGAGAGTCGTCATGCAGGTCTGGGGGATTCACAACGACACGCTGACGGATGCTCTGGTCAGCGAGGGGTTCATCAGCATCGGCTGGGACGGCATCGGTGATCTGCGCGGAATCCCCGGCGGGCGTGACGGCCTCAAGCAGGCGCTCTGGGTGAGCGATCCCGAGAGCAAGCCGCGGGCCGTGGGCATCTGGGCGGGGATCCTCTACCGCTTCGGCCACGAAATCCAGGCGGGCGACGTGGTCGTGGCACCGTACAAGCCTGACAGCACTATCAATATCGGGGTGGTCTCGGGTGACTACTACTTTGCCGGCGCCGAGCCGACGCATCGTCACCGCATCCCTGTCGCGTGGAAGAAGACGGGGCTTCCCCGCACGGTCTTCACGCAGCCCGCGCTGTATGAGATCGGCTCAGTCGTGACGCTGTTCAAGGTGACGAAGCACGCCGCCGAGTTCCTTGCCGCGCTGGGCAGTGAGGCTGCGATCGACGATGTGGACTCGGTCGGCAAGGACGTGGACACGGCAGCGGCGGAGATCAAGCCCGACGACGTGACCGAGGAGCCACGTGCGTCACGGATCGAACGGCACACCCGCGACTTCCTTGTGGAGGTGCTGAGCACGAAGATCAGCCACCGCGAGTTCGAGGAGTTCACGGCGGATCTGTTGCGGGCGATGGGCTACCAGGCCCGGGTGACGGCCTACAACCAGGACGGCGGGGTCGACGTTATCGCGCATTCCGACCCGCTCGGCGTGGAGCCGCCCCAGATCAAGGTGCAGTGCAAGCATCGGACTGCCACCACTGGGAGCCCCGAGGTCCAGCAACTGATCGGCAGTCAGGGCGACGGTGAGCTGTCGTTGTTCGTCACCCTGGGGGCCTACAGCCGCGATGCGCTGGCGATCGAGCGCCAGCGGCCCGGCCTGCGCCTGCTCTCGGGCGAAGACATGGTCTCGCTCGTCCTTCAGCACTACGGCGCCCTGCCCGCCCGGTGGCGCAACCTCATGCCGCTTACGCCGGTGCTGGTCGTAGACGACTCCGCGGACTGACAGCGGCGGGGCGTCGCCGAGGCGGAGATATCCGGAGTGCCCGACTGCAGAGAACCGCCTTGACCGGTGCGATCCTGCGATGCGGCCCTGAACGGCGCGGTGCCGCATTGCGGTAAGTCCGCATTACGGGGGAAGAATAGGCGCATGGATAGAGCGGAGCGGTTTCACGGGTATGTGAGCCTTCAGCGGCGTGGTGTCTTCGCGCTTCCCGCCGAGCTGCGCGCTCGTTTGCATCTCGATGAGCCCGGTGTGCAGCTCGAGGTGACTGAACGCGAGGATGGCGTAGTGGAGCTGCGGGCCGCGCTCCCGGTGCCGGCGGATCAGGCCTGGTTCTGGAAGACGCATTGGCAGGAGCGTGAGCGCGAGGTCGACGCCTATGTCGCCGCAGGTGAGGTAACGGTGCATGGGGATGCGGACGCTTTCCCTTCTCACGTAGACGATGTGAGCCGCGGGCAGTGAAATTCGAGACCACGCCGGCGTTCGATCATGATGTGCGTCGGCTCAAGCGAGAGTTCCTCGCGGAGTTCCCGCGGGTTGTGGTCGAGAAGTTCGCCCCGGCGTGTGATGTCCACGCGTCCGACCCCGCGACTCCCTGGCCGGCGTCACTGCGGGTGAAGGCGGTCCGCGGTGCGGGTGGCGTGC
>CAZDSL010000459.1:0-2368 GCA_964507655.1 uncultured Mycobacteriaceae bacterium
TCGGCACCACCGGCCGCGGCATCGGGCCCTGCTACCAGGACAAGATCGCGCGCGTGGGCGTGCGCGTGGCGGACGTGCTGGACGAGAAGATCCTCACCCAGAAGGTCGAGGCGGCGCTCGAGCTGAAGAACCAGATCCTGGTGAAGGTCTACAACCGCCGCGCGCTCGACCCGCAGCAGGTGGTGGACGGCGTCCTCGAGCAGGCGGCCGGCTTCCGTCACCGCATCGCCGACACGCAGAAGACCCTGGGCGAGGCCCTGGAGCGCGGCGAGCACGTGCTGCTGGAGGGCTCGCAGGGCACGCTGCTCGACGTCGACCACGGCACCTACCCGTACGTCACCTCCTCGAACCCGACGGCCGGCGGCGCCGCGGTGGGCTCGGGCATCGGGCCCACCCGCATCACCACGGTGCTGGGCATCCTCAAGGCCTACACCACGCGCGTGGGTTCGGGCCCGTTCCCCACGGAGCTGTTCGACGAGTGGGGCGAGTACCTGGCCAAGCACGGCGGCGAGGTGGGCGTCACCACCGGCCGCGCCCGCCGCTGCGGCTGGTTCGACGCGGTGATCGCCCGCTACGCCACCCGCGTCAACGGCATCACCGACTACTTCCTCACCAAGCTCGACGTGCTCTCGGGCCTCGAGACGGTGCCGATCTGCGTGGGCTACGAGATCGACGGCAAGCGCGTGGACGAGTGGCCGATGACGCAGACGGAGATCCACCACGCGAAGCCCGTCTACGAGGAGATGCCCGGCTGGTTCGAGGACATCGCCCACGTGCGCTCGTTCGAGGAGCTGCCCGACAACGCCCGGCGCTACGTCGACCGCATCGAGGAGCTGGCGGGCGCGCGGGTGTCCTGCATCGGCGTGGGCCCGGGCCGCGACGAGACCATCGTGCGCCGCGACCTCATCGGCTGAGCGGCGGGCGCCGACCGTCCCGATCCGAGCACCGCTTCCGCATCCCGAGCACCGTTTCGCGCGGTCTCCGGCGGAAACGGTGCTCGGATCGCAGCGGCGACAGCAGCGGGGCAGCGGCGACAGCAGCGGGGCAGGCCAGCGGCAGCGGGGCAGCCCGGCCCGGATCCGCCTAGCGCGAGAGCACGCCCGCGAGCCTGTCCGCCAGCACCGGCCCGATCACGTCGAGCGCCGGCCCGGCGATCATCTCCGGATGGGTGCACGCGATGTCGTGCGCCTCGAGCCCGCCCGCCAGGTGCGGCAGCCACGCGTCGGCGCGCAGCCAGTCCTCCTCGCGCGGGGCGGCGGCGGTGAAGAACAGCGCGTCGCCGTCGTACACCGCGTGCCGGTGCTCGCGCATGAGCCGCGCGTTGGTGATCACCACCTCGATCAGCGCGTCGAGGGTGCGCGGATGCAGCGCCCCCAGAGCGCTGCCGCCGCGGCGCAGCAGCTCCACGGCGGCGGCGCGGTCGGGCGGCGCGTCAGGGTCCCAGGCGTCGCCGCGGCCCGCCATGTACAGCAGCGCGCGCAGCGCCCCCTGCTCGGTGGGCGCCGCGAGCCCGCGCCACTGGTCGCCCGGGTAGGCGTCGAGCAGGGTCAGCGACGCCACCTCGGCGCCGAGCGCCCGCAGCCGCACCGCCATGGCGTGCGCGATCACGCCGCCCACCGACCAGCCCAGCAGGTGGTAGGGGCCCGGATCGCCGCTCGCGCGGAGGGCGGCCACGTAGTCGTCCGCCATCGCGTCGATGCTCTCGGGCGGCGCCGGCGGGGGGCCGGCCGGGCGGGCGGCGGTGCCGAGAGCGCGCGCCTGCACCGCCACCACCCGCTGCCCGGGGGGTAGCCGCCGGGCCAGGCCGGTGTAGCACCAGCCGAGCCCGCCGGCCGGGTGCACGCAGTACAGCGCGGGCCCGCCGTCGCCGCCGCGCAGCTCGAAGAGGACGTCGAGCGAGCGGTCGCGCCCGCCGGCGTCGAGCGCGGCGGCCAGCGCGCGCGGCGTGGGCGCCCCGAACACCGCGCCCACGGCGGTGTCCACGCCCAGCTCGTCGCGCAGCCGCCGCACCAGGGCGACGGCGGCGAGCGAGTGCCCGCCTTGCTCGAAGAAGTCGTCGCCCGGCCCCACCGGCGTGCCCAGCACGTCGGTCATCAGCTCGCACAGCGCCTGCTCGAGCGGGGTGCGGGGTGCCTCGGCGGCGGCGTGGCCGGCGTCGGGCGCGGGCAGCGCCGACCGGTCGAGCTTGCCGTTGGCGGTGACGGGCAGCGCGGGGATCAGCAGCACCTGCGCGGGCACGAAGGCCGCCGGCAGTGTGGCCGCGAGCGTGCGGCGCAGCTCGGCCGGGTCGGGCCGCGCGCCGGGCGCCGGCACCGCGTAGCCGATGAGGCGGGGCTCGCCGCCGCCGGGCGGGCGGGAGGCGATGACG
>CAZDSL010000460.1:0-2346 GCA_964507655.1 uncultured Mycobacteriaceae bacterium
AACCACAAGTGGTACGGCGACGGCACCGAGATCGTCACCGACGAGGGCAAGCTGTATCTGGACAGCGTGCTGGACATGGGGTCGCGGCGCATCGTCGGATTCACCCTGGGCGAGCACCACGACGAGGTCTTGGCCGAGTCGGCGCTGCGCATGGCGATCGCGGTACGCGGCGGAAAGCCGCAGGTTGCGGGCGTGATCCTGCATACCGACCAGGGCAGTGAGTACACGTCGCGGGATTTTCAGGCGGCGTGCCGGCGGTTGGGGATCTCCCAGTCGATGGGCCGGGTGGGGTCGGCGCTCGACAATGCGGTCATCGAGAGCTGGCATTCGACCGTCGAGTTCGAGTTACGGGGCTCTTCGCCATGCAGAGTGCGTAGACGTGTGTCCTGCGAGGTGAGCGGGGACCACAACATGTAGGCGGGTCCTGCGGTGTGAGGATGAGAGTTGCGAAGCTCCCCATCGACCGCCACAGGACCCGCCTTGCAGCCTACCGAGACCGTCGCCGATACCATCTGCCGCACCGTCGAGCTCGGCGTGACCATCACGAACGCCGCGATCGGCGAGACGATCACCTACATCGACTGCCGGCCCGTCGCCGCCGACGACCGATGCCCCGGCTGCGGGCAGGCAGGCAGGCTGCGCGACCACGTCGACCGGGTGCTGACCGATCTGCCGATCTGCGGGCACCCCACCCGCCTCCGCGTACGGGTACCACGCCTGATCTGCGAAAACACCGACCGCCCAGGCACGGTCTACCGGGCCGGCATCGACAAGGTCGCCGCCGGCCGTGCGAAGACGACCCGCCGCTGCAGCCGCTGGATCCTCCAGCGCCTCGTCATCGACAAGATGTCGATCTCGGCCGTCGCCCGCCGCCTCGGCCTCGGCTGGGCCACCGTCAACACGCTCGCCCTCGACGCGGTGCGCGCCGTGGTGCTCGCCGATCCGCACCGCCTCGACACCGTCCGCTACCTCGGCGTCGACGAACACAAGTGGAAACACTGCCGCGGACAAGGAGCTCCGTCGTTCGTCACCGTCATCGTGGATCTGACGCCGGTGATCGACGGCACCGGACCCGCCCGGCTGCTCGACATGGCGCCGGGCCGCTCCGGGCAGGTCATGGACGCCTGGCTGGCCGGCCAGGACCCGAACTTCCGCCGCCGCATCCAGGTCGTCTCGCTCGACGGGTTCGCCGGCTACCACGCGGCCGCCGCACGATCGCTACCGCAGGCCCGCACGGTGATGGACCCGTTCCACGTGGTGCACCTGGCCGCCGGCAAGCTCACCGTGTGCCGCCAACGCATCCAGCAGCACACCCAAGGACATCGCGGCAGGTCAGGCGATCCGCTCTACACGATCCGGCGGACCTTGCTCACCCGCATGGACCTGCTCACCGACAAGCAGGCCCGCCGCCTCGGCGCGGTGCTCGCCGACGAGCGGCACGAGCCGATCGAGGCGTTCTACCTGGTGTATCAGGATCTGATCGACGCCTACGAGAACCCGGATCGCCGCGCCGGGAAGATCGCCATGTTCAAGACTCTCAAGGCCATCCGCACCGGCGTCCCGAAGGGGCTATCGGAGCTGGCGTCGCTCGGGCGGAGCCTGTGGAAGCGGCGCCGCGAGATCCTCGCCTACTTCGACGTCGACGTCTCGAACGGCCCCGTAGAAGCGATCAACGGGAGACTTGAGCACCTGCGCGGCATCGCCCTGGGCTTCCGGAACCTCGACCACTACATCTTGCGATCGATCATCCACTCCGGACAGATCCAGACAACCGTCCAGGCACTCTAGATTAAGAAGAGCCAGTTACGTGCGCTGGAACGCTTTTCGACGAGGGCGGAGGCCCGTCGCCGGGTCGCGGAGTGGATCGAGGAGTACAACACCACGAGGCGCCATTCGTCGGTGGGCATGGTCTCGCCGGTCGCTTACGAGCATGCTCTGTCCGCGGGCCGGGAGGCGGCGTAGATGGGCGGTGTGGGGCTTTCCTGTCGGCGAGTGTGGCACCGTTCTCGCCGGCGTCGAGGCAGGCCCCTTCGGGGTGGGCCTGCGGCCCAGTCTCGACGCCGGCTGCGGGCGGCGCCGCGGGGCCGGGACGGGAAAGCCCCGGCGGTGAGGCGCCGGTCCAGCAAGATCAGGTCTCCACGGTTACAGGGGATTGCCATGCGCGCTGTTGCTGATGTCTTGACCGGAGGGCGCTGGGTACGCAATTGATTCTGGTGGCGGTGCATTCCGTTGGAAGGGTGGGTTTTGTGGGCCGTTTTTGACGGCGGGCGAAGGGGGCGTTGCCGGCTCTTCGGTGTCGAGAAGGCTGTCCTGGCCCGATGCCGTTCGGCGTGTCTGACGCGCCAA
>CAZDSL010000461.1:0-2338 GCA_964507655.1 uncultured Mycobacteriaceae bacterium
TGACGCCGCCCCCGCCGCGCCCGACCCCGCCGCCGCGACCGATCCCCCGGCACGCTCCGGCGGCGACGCGCCCCCGCGGCCCGCCGGCCCCTCCCTCACCCGCCGACCCCCCACCTCGACGAAGGCGGACACGCCGTGAAGCTCAGCACGTGGCACCTGCGCACCGGCGCGCTGGTCGTGGCCTGGCTGGTGGCGCTGGTCGTCGCCGCGGCGCTGCACACGCAGATCCCGCAGTCGCCGTGGCTGCTGGTGCACCTGCTCGGCCTGGGCGCCGCGTCCAACGCGATCCTCATCTGGAGCTGGTACTTCACCGAGGCCGTGCTCAAGCTCGGGCGCGACCAGGGCCGCCGCACGCAGACGGCCCGGCTGATCCTGCTCAACGCCGGGGCCGTGGCCGTGGTCTCGGGGGTGCTCGCACCGCTGTGGTGGCTCACCCTGGCCGGCGGCGTGGTGGTGGGGGTCGTGGCGCTGTGGCACGGGGCGGCCATGGCGTACCGGCTGCGGGTGTCGCTGCCGTCGCGGTTCGGCCCGATGGTGCGCTACTACGCCGCGGCGGGGCTCATGCTGCCCATCGGCGCGGGCCTGGGCATCACCATGGCCCATCAGAGCCTGCCGGGCGACTGGTACTCGCGCTTCATCGTCGCCCACGCCCTGGTCAACGTGCTCGGCTGGATCGGCCTCACCGTGATCGGCACGCTGGTCACCCTGTGGCCGACGATCCTGCGCACCCGCATGAGCCAGGGGGTGGAGGACGCCGCACGGCGCGGCCTGCCGGCGCTGATCGGCGCGCTGGCCATCGCCGTCGGCGGCGCGCTCGGCGGACTGGCCTGGCTCGCCGCCGTCGGGGCGGCCGGCTACACGGTGGCGCTGGGCTACGTGCTGTGGCCGCACGTCGACGAGGCGCGCCGCAAGCACCCCGTGCACTTCCCGCCGCTGTCGGTGCTGGCGGGCACGGCGTGGCTGTTCGGCGGGCTCGCGGCCCTGGTGGTGGGGCTCGCCGTCGCCGCCGCGCAGGGCGACGGGGTGGCCGTGTGGAACGAGGCCGAAGACGCGCTCCGCCGCGTCGTGCCCGCGCTGGCGGCCGGGTTCCTGGCCCAGGTGCTCCTCGGCGCCCTGTCCTATCTGATGCCGGTGGTGCTGGGCAACCGGCCCAGCGCCACGCAGCAGGCCACCAAGGCCCTCGACTTCCTCGCCGTCGCGCGCGTCACCATGGTCAACGTGGCGCTGCTGCTCGCCGTGCTGCCCACGCCGCACCGCGTGAGCCGGCTCTCCTGGATCGTGGTGATCGCCGGCCTGGCCGTGTTCGTGCCGCTGCTGGTGCGGGCGTGGATCCTCGCACGCAAGGCCGGCTCGGGCCCGGTGACCCGCCCCGACCCGCGCGCCCGCGTCGACCAGTACGCCGGCCGCCGGCTGGGGCACGCCCTGGCCGGGCTGGCGGTGGCCGTGCTGGTGGCGGCGGCCGGCGTGGCCGTCGACCCCTCCGGCTCCGGCCTCGCCCTGGGCGAAGGCTCCTCCGCCGCCGCGCCCGCCGCCCAGGCCACCGGGCAGACCACCACGGTGGAGCTGCACGTGGAGGGGATGCGGTTCGTCGACTCGTCGGGCACCGTGCTGGGCAGCGGCAACCCCATCGAGGTGCCGCGGGGCAACGCGCTCGTCATCGATCTCACCAACACCGGCGATCAGCGGCACGACCTGGTTCTGGCCAACGGCGCCCGCTCGCCGCGGCTCGCCCCCGGCCAGAGCGCCCGCATCGACGCCGGGGTGATCGATTCGGACGTGGCCGGCTGGTGCGACATCGCCGGGCACCGCCAGATGGGCATGGTGCTCGCCATCGCCGCGCAGGGCGCCGGCGGCGGGCACGGAGACCACGCCGCAGCCACCGCACCGGCCGCGGGAGGCGCGGTGCCCGACCGCGCGCAGCTCCTCACCGATCCGGGGCCCGGCTTCCAGGCCCGCGACGCCGCCCTCGCCCCCGCCGACGAATCCGGCGGCCCCGGCACCACCACGCACCACGTGACGCTCGACGTCACCGACGAGAAGATCGCCGTGGCGCCCGGCTTCACGCAGACGCTGTGGCCGTACGGGCGCGACGGGCAGGCGGGCACCGTGCCCGGGCCGGTGCTGCGCGGCAAGGTGGGCGACACGTTCGTGGTGACGCTGAACAACCGCGCCACCATGGACCACTCCATCGACTTCCACGCCGGCAGCCTCGCCCCCGACGGCCCCATGCGCAGCATCGGGCCCGGCGAGTCGCTGACCTACACCTTCACCGCCACCAAGGCCGGCATCTGGATGTACCACTGCTCGACGATGCCGATGTCGCTGCACATCGCCAACG
>CAZDSL010000462.1:0-2321 GCA_964507655.1 uncultured Mycobacteriaceae bacterium
CGGGCGGCGCGGTGAGCTTCCACCACCACGAGGTGGTGGGCGCCAAGATGACCCGCAAGCGCATGCGGGCGCTGCGCTACTCCAAGCAGATGGTCGAGGACGTCTCCACGCTGGTGTTCCTGCACCTGCGCTTCCACGGCTACGGCACCGGCGAGTGGACCGATTCGGCCGTGCGCCGCTACGTCACCGACGCGGGGCCGCTGCTCCCCCGCCTGCACAAGCTGGTGCGCGCCGACTGCACCACCCGCAACAAGCGCCGCGCCGCGAAGCTGCAGGCCACCTACGACGACCTCGAACGCCGCATCGCCAGGATCGCCGAGGCCGAGGACCTGGCGCGCGTGCGCCCCGACCTCGACGGCAACGCGATCATGGAGCTGCTGGGCATCCCGCCGGGCCGCGAGGTGGGCGAGGCGTGGAGGTTCCTCAAGGAGCTGCGCCTCGAGCGCGGCCCGCTCCCCCGCGAGGACGCCGAGCGCGAGCTGCTCGCGTGGTGGGCCGCGCGCTCCTGACCCCGCCGGGCCGTTCCACGTGAAACGCGCGGGCGAGCAGGCCCGCGCGGCGCCGGTGTGCGGCTAGCCTGGACGGTATGAACGCCATGCCCGAGGGGTCCGCGCGCACCGTCGTCCTGCTGGGAGCGGCGGGGGCCACGGGCAGATCCGCCCTGGCGGCGCTGCGCGAGGCCGGGCACACCGTCGTCGCGCACAGCCGGCGGGCCGGTGCCGCCTCGCCGATGCCCCGGGCGGACGACCCGGGCGTGCGCTGGACGGGCGGCGACGTCATCGGCGATCCAGCCCTGCTGCGCGGGATGCTCGAAGGTGCCGACGCCGTGGTCGACATGCGGGTCGCCCTTCCCACCTCGCCGCGCAAGGCCGCGGCGATCCTGCAGTACGGGAAGGTGCGCGACACCGGCGTGCGGGCCCTCGTGGACGCGGCCGTGCAGGCGGGCGTGCCGCGGGTGGTGCACGACACGATCACGATGGTGTACCGCGACGGCGGCGCCGAGTGGCTCGACGAGGACAGTGCGGTGTCGGCGCACTGGCCGATGGGCGCGAACCTCGCCGGCGAGGGCCACGTGCGGCGCTTCACCGAGCAGGGCGGCACGGGGGTGAGCCTGCGGCTGGGGCAGGTGCACGGCGACCCGGCCGACGATCCGATGATGGCGATGATCGAGTCGGCCGCCCGCCGCGGATGGTTCATGCTGGCCGGCGGCGACGATTCCTATTTCACCTCCATCGCGCTCTCCGACGTGGGCCGGGCCGTGGTGGCGGCCCTCGACGCGCCGGCCGGGCTGTACAACGTGGCCGAGGAGCCGCGCACGCGCGGCGAGTGGCGGCGCGTGTTCGCCGAGCGGGTGGGCCGCGAGGACCTGCACACGCTGCCCGGGGCGATGGCCGGCGCGCTGGGACGCTCGCAGCGGGTGTCGAGCGCCAAGTTCACCGACGCCACCGGCTGGGCGCCCGCCGCGGAGCCGTTCGGGGTGTGAGCGGGCGGCGACCCGGCCGGGAGCGGTCCGCGGCGCGCAGGGACTCGCCATGGAACCGGTGCTCCGCCCGGAGCGTCCAACCCTGCGAGGCCGGGGCGTGGGCATCGGCCGGAGGGGGGAAGCGTGGACATCACCTATTCGTTCGGCCTCGGCGACGGCGACGTCACCGACTGGGTCTCGGCGGCCGATCTCGACCTGGATCTCGACGGCGCACCCGACGCGGTGGCGCTCGACTTCGACGGCGACGGGCTCCTGGACGACGCGATGTGGGATGCGGACGGTGACGCCGTCGCCGACACGGTGCGCCTCGACGTCGGCGCCGCCGGGGAGGCGTGGTTCGTCGACGCGGCCGGCGACGGCACGTGGGCGGGCGGGGTGCCCGCCGGCGCGGAGCAGGAACCGCCGCCGGGGCACCCGCCGCACGCCGACTCCGCCGCGGGCGCAGCGGTGGGCGTCGCGGCGGACGGTACCGCGGAGGCGTCCGCGGACGGCCCGGTGATGGTGCTCCCGGACCCGGCCGAGGTCTTTCCACCGGTCAGCGATCCGGTGCCCGACTCGGCGCTGGAGATCGACGTGGACGGGGACGGCGTGGCCGACACCCGCCTGGAAGACCGTGACGGCGACGGTTACCTGGACACGACCTCGCCGACGCCGCCGCCCGATCCGGCCGTGGCGGCGGAATCGCCCGGAGACACTGCCGCACCCGCCGACGCCGCCGCGCCCGCCGACGCCGCCGCGCCTGCGGATCCCGCCGCACCGGTGCCCGCCGTCGCCCCGCTCGCGCTGCTGTTTCCGGAGGCGGCCGGCGGCTGGGGCGTCCCCGTCGCCTGATCCCCGG
>CAZDSL010000463.1:0-2312 GCA_964507655.1 uncultured Mycobacteriaceae bacterium
GGGTCTTCATCACCGTGCCGCGGGACGAGGGCGCTGATCCGCGAGCGAACCAGCGCAGAGGAGGTAGGCAATGAGTGTGTCGATCAAGAGAGTGTATGACGGCGCGAGCGAATCCGACGGCGTGAGGGTACTGGTCGATCGGGTCTGGCCGCGCGGCATCGCCAAGGCCGACGCGCAGGTCGACCAGTGGCTGCGCGAGGTCGGCCCGTCGACGTCGTTGCGCCAGTGGTTCGGGCACGACCCCGACAAATTCGACGAGTTCGCGCGCCGGTACCGCCACGAGCTCGAGGACAGCGACGCCTTCGCCGACCTCAAGAAGATCGTTCACGACAATCCGAACGTCACACTCGTGTACAGCGCCAAGGACACCCAGCACAATCAGGCCGTCGTGCTACGGGACGTACTCGCGACCTCGTGAGCCGTGCCGCGGGCGACGGATGCGCAGAATCCGCCCGATGATCGCCCATGCGGCGCAATATTTGGGTACACTGGTCAATGACGACCGAGCGATCACGCCCCATCTGTGGCGTCGTGAGTTCCGTTTCTTGTAGGCGATTGCGCCGCGGGACTAACTGAGCGCACGTCACGGAATCCGAGTGATATCCACGCGTGGCACACCGCGGTCGTCGAGACGTAATCCATGCTGGAGGATCATGCCGCCTACTGGTGCTGGCGCAACCCTGGAACGTTCGGCCGCCCCGAAGTCGAAGCACGCGCACAACGACGGGCTCATACCCGTGCTCGCGCGCAAAGTGCGTGAGGTGGAGGCCAAGGTCTCCCACGGCAAGAGGCTCGGGCCGACCAACCGGATCAAGTTCCAGGTCATCGCTCTGCTCGTACGCGAGGAACGGCAGCGCGCCAAGGGCGACGAGCAGTTGGACGACGCCGCGCGTGCCGAGCAGCTCAAGCGGCTCGATGGGATCGCGACGATCCTTGCGAAGGTCGCCGCGCGCGACACCTCGCTACTGACGCTGCTGGACACGGATGCCACGCCCTCGTCGGCCGCCCAACGGTTGCGTCGCGACTGGCTCGTCGAAGCCGGCCAGCCGCTGGACCCGGACGAGCTGGTCATCGTCAGCGAGCCGATCAAGAAGGCCGAGCCGGTCGTTCCTCCGGAGCTGGCGGAACGCCAGGTCGTGCCGAAGTCGGTGCGCGCCCGGCAGCTCGCGCACCCCTTCCTCGCCCCGAACCCGAACGCGAACGCTGAGGTCGCGCCCCACCTGCGGTTGGACTCCTGGGAGCTCATTGGCCCGCTCTTCCGCGCCTTCGAGCACGGCGCGGGGGGCGGAGCGGCGAGCATGGAACTGCCGCCGGTGCCCCCGATCGATCGCTATTCGCCTCCGGGGCACAAACTCATGCTCCACCAGGCGCGCCTGCTGGAGAGCGTGCGCCAAGGCCACCGCAGCTTCCTTCTCGCCGACGAACCGGGCCTGGGTAAGACGGCCCAGTCGGTGCTGGCCGCCTCGGTGGCCGACGCCTACCCACTGCTGGCCGTCGTGCCCAACGTCGTGAAGATGAACTGGGCGCGCGAGGTATCGTTCTGGACCCCGCAGCGCCGCGCGACGGTCGTACACGGCGATGGCCAGGACATCGACGCCTTCGCCGATGTGATCGTCGTCAATTACGCGATCCTCGACCGCCACCTGTCGTGGCTGACGAAGCTCGGGTTCAAGGGCATGGTCGTCGACGAAGCGCACTTCATCAAGAACATGACCTCGCAGCGCTCGAAGTACGTTCTCGGGCTCGCCGAGACGATCCGCGCCTCGACGCCCGACCCGCTGCTGATGGCGCTGACCGGTACGCCGCTGATCAACAGTATCGACGACTTCCGCGCCATCTGGCAGTTCCTCGGTTGGCTCGAGGGCGACAAGCCGAGCCGCGACATCGTCGCCGAACTCGACCAGACCGGACTGACCCCCGCGGATGCCGCGTTCTACCCGGCCGCCCGCCAAACCGTCATCGATAGGGGATTCGTGCGCCGACGCAAGCGCGATGTCGCCTCCGATATGCCGTCGCGTCGTATTGTCGACCTGCCTGTCGAACTGGACGACGAGTTCGGCCGCTCGATCCGGCAGGCTGAGCGGGAGCTCGCTGCCCGACTGGTGAGCCGTTACCACGCGATGGCCAAGCGTCAGGCGGAGCCGGCCGACCCTGAGCGTCTCATCAGGCTTGTCGCCCAGTCGGAGTTGGACGAGTCCGCCGCGCGCAAGGGCAACGACAACGTCTTCACGATGGTGCGCAAGATCGGCCAGGCGAAGGCATCCCTCGCCGCGGACTACGCCGTGCAGTTGGCGCGCTCAGTCGGCAAGGTC
>CAZDSL010000464.1:0-2310 GCA_964507655.1 uncultured Mycobacteriaceae bacterium
GGGTCTCGCGGCGCGGCTGGCCGGCTCCGCCTGAGCCGCCGCCGCGCGGGCGCAGCACCCCGCAGGCCCGCCGCCGCCACCCGCTAGGCTGGTCGGGCGAGCGCCGGACGACCCGCCGGTCCGGCCTGGGCTACCGCGGCGGGACCCGATGCCACGATGGGAAACATGAAGCAGAGGATTCTGGTAGTCGACGACGACGCCGCGCTGGCCGAGATGCTCACGATCGTGCTCGAGGCCGAGGGCTTCGAGCCGTCCGTGGTGGGCGACGGCCTCGAGGCGCTGCCCGCGATGCGGCGGTTCCGCCCCGACCTGGTCCTCCTCGACCTCATGCTGCCCGGGATGAACGGCATCGACGTGTGCCGCGCGATCCGCGCCGAGTCCACCGTGCCGGTGGTGATGCTCACCGCCAAGACCGACACGGTCGACGTGGTCCTGGGCCTCGAGTCCGGCGCGGACGACTACGTCGTCAAGCCGTTCAAGCCCAAGGAGCTCATCGCCCGCGTGCGCGCCCGGCTGCGCCGCATCGAGGACGAGCCCTCCGAGATCCTCACCATCGGCGAGGTGGAGATCGACGTGCCCGCGCACAAGGCCACCCGCGCCGGCGAGCGCGTCAACCTCACCCCGCTCGAATTCGACCTGCTCGTGGCGCTGGCCCGCAAGCCGCGCCAGGTGTTCACCCGCGAGGTGCTGCTCGAGCAGGTGTGGGGCTACCGGCACGCCGCCGACACCCGCCTGGTCAACGTCCACGTGCAGCGGCTGCGCGCCAAGATCGAGCGCGACCCCGACAACCCCGAGGTGGTGCTCACCGTCCGCGGCGTCGGGTACAAGGCCGGACCCCCATGATCGATCCCGCCGGGGTGCGCCGGCGGGGGGTGGGCGTGCTGCATGCGGTGATGCGCTCCCTCCGGCGGCTGGGGCGGGGCATCGCGCGCAGCTGGCGGCGTTCGCTGCAGCTGCGCGTGGTCGTCTCCACCCTCGCCCTGTCGCTCATGGTCATCCTCATCCTCGGCTTCGTGCTGAGCAGCCAGATCACCGACCGCATGCTCGAGTCGAAGGTCGACGCCGCCGCCGAGGAGATCGACCGCGCCCGCGGCACGGTCGACCGGCTGCTGGACAACGCCGACCCGTCCAGCTCGCTGGAGAGCCGGCTGGAGGAGGCCAAGTCGGCGCTCGTCGACCCCACCGCGGACGGGCAGGCCAACAACGCCGGCGCGTTCGAGCCGGTGCTCATCGTGCCCGGCTCGGGGCCGCGCAAGGAGGTCTCGGCGGGCCCCGTCAACGAGGTGCCCGACTCGCTGCGCACCTTCGTGCTCGCCGGCAAGGTGAGCTACCAGTACACGACGGTGCCGGGCGCCAACGGCTCGGGCCCGGCGCTCGTCATGGGCACCCCGGCGGGCTCCGACATCTCGCCCACCGAGCTGTACATGATCTTCCCGCTCACCGCCGAGCAGCGCAGCCTGTCGCTGGTGCAGGGCATCCTGCTCACCGGCGGCCTGGTGCTGCTGGGCCTGCTGGCGGCGATCTCGCTGCTGGTGACCCGCCAGGTGGTGCTGCCGGTGCGCTACGCCTCGCGCATCGCCGAGCGCTTCGCCGACGGCCGGCTCAAGGAGCGCATGCCCGTGCACGGCGAGGACGACATCGCCCGGCTGGCCGTGTCGTTCAACGACATGGCCGAGAACCTCTCGCGGCAGATCACCCAGCTCGAGGAGTACGGCAACCTGCAGAAGCGCTTCACCTCCGACGTCAGCCACGAGCTGCGCACCCCTCTCACCACCGTGCGCATGGCCGCCGACCTCATCCACGACAACTCGGACGAGCTCGACCCGGTGCTGCGCCGCTCGGCCGAGCTGCTCACCACCGAGCTCGACCGGTTCGAGGCGCTGCTGGCCGACCTGCTCGAGATCAGCCGCCACGACGCGGGCGTCGCCGAGCTCGCCGCCGAGCGGCTCGACCTGCGCGGGTGCGTGCGCGCCTCGCTCGACACCGTGCAGGGCCTGGCCGAGGAGTCGGGCAGCACGGTGATCGTCGACATGCCCGACGAGCCGGTGCCGGCCGAGGTGGACCCGCGCCGCGTGGAGCGCATCCTGCGCAATCTGCTCGCCAACGCGCTCGACCACGGCGAGGGCAAGCCGGTGCTGCTGCGGCTGCGGGCCGACGACGACGCCGTGTCGGTGGTGGTGGCCGACGCGGGCCTGGGCCTGCGCCCGGGCGAGGAGAAGCTGGTGTTCAACAGGTTCTGGCGGGCCGACCCGTCCCGGGTGCGCCGCTCGGGCGGCACCGGGCTGGGCCTGGCGATCAGCATGGAGGACG
>CAZDSL010000465.1:0-2309 GCA_964507655.1 uncultured Mycobacteriaceae bacterium
ACCTCGCCGCGCGCGAGGCCGGCGCGGCGCACTGAGCGGCCCGGCCGGCGGCGGTCTCATCGCCGCCAGGGCGCAGGAAGGATCCGCCATGCCCATGCAACCCGTGCGCTGTCACGAGTGCAGCGCGCTCGTCCACGTGCGCAAGCGCAACAACCAGCACACCGCCGTGCAATGGCATTCGGACGCCGTCGAGCGGTGCAAGTGGTTCCGGGTGGCCGCGGCGGCCGGCGAGACCTCCCGCGCGGGCACGCTGAGCTGCTATGCGCTCACCGAAAGCATCGAGGACGCCGTGCGCGACGGGCGCGTCGACGTGCCCGACTGCACCGATGCTCGCGGGTTCGCGGGCATCGGCTCGCTCGACGAGGCGCTGGGGGCCTCGCCGCAGGGGTAGCTGCCACGATTTCGCCGCAACTCACCGGTGAGATGGCCGGATCCGGCCATCTCACCGGAGAGTTGCGGTTGATTGTTGTCATCGGGCGCCCGCGGATTCCGTCCTGCCGGGGCGCGTGCGGGGCGGCGGAGGCGGTGCCCCGCCTCTGCCGCCGCAGATCATTGTCGACGCATCTCCTAGTGTGGTTTCGCGCCACTGAAAGGAGACCCGATGCGACGCTTGTGCCGCAGTACCCGAGTCCTCGTCACCGCCGCGGCGGTCGCGGGCACCGCCGCCGTGACGACCGGTACCGCCGCTGCGGCGCCTCCGCCCGGCCTCGCGCTCATCGGCACGCAGCTCACCATCGCCCCGGCCGGTGCATGCCACGGCAACATCATCGTCGGGCTCGATCAAGTGCCGCACGATGGCCGTCTGACCGTCACGCTCGCCCCGACCGGAACGTGGGGCACCGCAGGCTGCCCCGCCGATGTCGAGGTGTCCGCCATGAGCGGCAACGGGCCGCAGACGCGACTCGTCCGCGTCGACAGCGGGCAGGCGCACACCACCATCGACGTGGGTTTCGGTTTCGCCATGATCAACGTGGACAGCATCGAACCGGCCGGGTGGAACGCCGGGTACCACATCCTCATGCTTCCCTGAGCGGGTTACGGCCGATGGACGCGAGCGTGCAGTGTCCTGGGCGCCGGACGTCACGCGGTTACGCGGTTGCAGCCGCCCCATGACGAATCTGCTCCATTCTGTGCCGTCCGGATGGTGGTTTTCCACCATCGCAGCGACTCGGAATGGAGCAGAAGCGTCACCCGCACCCGGGCGGACCGTGCATGGCCACTGCGCAGACGGGCCCCGCAGTCAGGCTCGGCAGCGCTGGGCGCCTCAACCCCGCGGTGCCCGCGCGATCGCCTTGACCTCGACCAGCGCGCCGGGCGTGCCGAGCTTCGCCACCCCGATCGCCGTCCACGCCGGCCGGGCGTCGCCGTGGAAGGCGGCCTTGGCGGCGATGAACTCCTGCATGTGCTGCGGGTAGTCGATGTGGAAGCTCGTCAGGTCGACGACGTCCTCGGGGACGCAGCCCACGTCGGCGAGCACCTTGCGCAGCGAGTCGAAGGCCAGCGCGTACTGCTCGGCCGGATCGGCAGGGGTGCTGCCGTCGGCGGCGATGCCGGTCTGCCCGGAGCAGAAGACGAGGTCGCCGGCGCGCAGCGCCTGCGAGAACTTCATGATTTCGTCCCAGCTGTCCTGCTCTGCCACTGTCCGGGCCCCCTTCGTGCGGTAAACGCTACAACTGTCGCGGCACAGTCTGCCGTGCCCGTGCGCCGCGGCACACCGGCCGTCCCACTGCCGCCGCGCGTCCCGCATGCGGACGCGGCGCGCACGTACCGTGGGCGGCGTGACCGCCTTCGAACCCCAGGCGCAGGCCGCGCCCCCCGCGCCGGAGATGACGGTGCACGACGCGATCGCCCTGCGCCGCGACGTGCGCGCCGAGTTCCGCGGCGAGCCCATCGCGGAGGACGCCCTCCTGCGAATCCTCGGCGCCGCCCACCGCGCCCCGTCCGTGGGCAACACCCAGCCCTGGGACTTCGTCGTGGTGCGCGAGCCGGCCACGCTCGATGCGTTCGCGCAGCACGTGGCGGGCAAGCGTGCCGCCTTCGCGGAGTCGCTGCCACCCGACCGCAAAGGCACGTTCAACCCGATCAAGATCGAGGGCATCCGCGAGAGCCGCACGGGCGTGGTGGTCACCTACGACGCCTCGCGCGGCGGGCCGAACATCCTCGGCCGGCACACGGTGGACGACACGGGCCTGTTCTCCGCGGTGCTCGCGATCCAGAACCTGTGGCTCGCGGCGTTCGCCGAGGGGGTGGGTGTGGGGTGGGTGTCGTTCTACGACGAACCGTTCCTCGCCGAGCTGGTGGGCGCGCGG
>CAZDSL010000466.1:0-2308 GCA_964507655.1 uncultured Mycobacteriaceae bacterium
GTTCTCCTCGAGGACGTCGTCGATCTCGTCGAGGAGGTCGTCGGTGTCGTCGACGACGGGGTTGGTCTGCTCCTGGCCGCCCGCGGGGGTGGTGGCGTCGTCCTCGTCGCCGCCGCCGCCACGCTTCGTCTGCTCCTGTGCCATCGCGCCCCTCCTGGAGTGTCGCGCCGCGCCGGGCACCCGAGTGGTCCCGGCACCGATCCTGATCCTCACCCTACCGACGCCGTCGGCCGCACGCGCGCAACAACTGTCACATTCGCGCCGCCCCCGGCCCGCGGGCTACGAGGTGAGCGCGTCGACCAGCTCGCGGGCCGACCGCGCCGAGTCGAGGAGCTCGCCCACGTGCGCGCGCGTGCCGCGCAGCGGCTCCATCGTGGGAATCCGCACGAGCGAGTCGCCGCCCACGTCGAAGATCAGCGAATCCCAGCTGGCGGCGGCGATGTCGGCGCCGAAGCGGCGCAGGCACTCGCCGCGGAAGTAGGCGCGCGTGTCGTCCGGCGGGTTGTCCACCGCGTGGCGCACCTGCTCCTCGGTGACGAGCCTGCGCATCGACCCGCGCGCGACCAGCCGGTTGTACAGGCCCTTGTCGAGGCGCACGTCGGAGTACTGCAGGTCGACCAGGTGCAGCCGCGGCGACGACCAGCCCAGCCCCTCGCGCCGCCGGAAGCCCTCGAGCAGCCGCAGCTTGGCCGGCCAGTCCAGCAGATCGGCGCAGCGCATCGGGTCGTCGGCGAGCAGATCGAGCACGCGCCCCCACTGCTCGAGCACGTCGTGGGCGCGGGCGTCATCGGGGTGGTGCCGCTGCTGAAAGCGCGCGGCGCGAGTGTGGTACTCGCGCTGGATCTCGACGCCGGTGAGCCGGCGTCCCGAGGCCAGCTCGACGGTGGCGGCGAGGGTGGGGTCGTGGCTGATGGCGTGCACGGCGTGCACGGGCGCGGCGAGCGCGAGGTCGGTGAGGTCCTCGCCCGCCTCGATGAGATCGAGCACCAGCGCCGTGGTGCCCACCTTGAGGTAGGTGGACATCTCGGCGAGGTTGGCGTCGCCCACGATCACGTGCAGCCGGCGGTACTTGTCGGAGTCGGCGTGCGGCTCGTCGCGGGTGTTGATGATGCCGCGCTTGAGAGTGGTCTCGAGGCCGATCTCCACCTCGATGTAGTCGGCGCGCTGCGAGAGCTGGTAGCCGGGCTCCTCGCCCGACTGGCCCAGCCCCACCCGGCCCGAGCCGCACACCACCTGGCGCGAGGCGAAGAACGGGATGAGCCCCGCGGCGATGTCGGCGAACGGGGTGGAGCGGCGCATGAGGTAGTTCTCGTGCGTGCCGTAGGACGCGCCCTTGCCGTCGACGTTGTTCTTGTACAGCTGCAGCCGCGGGCTGCCGGGCACGCTGGCGGCGAACCGCGCGGCGGCCTCCATGATGCGCTCGCCGGCCTTGTCCCACACCACGGCGTCGAGCGGGTCGAGGACCTCGGGGGCCGAGTACTCGGGGTGGGCGTGGTCGACGTAGAGCCGGGCGCCGTTGGTGAGGATGAGGTTGGCCGCGCCCACCTCGTCCGAGTCGATGATCGGCGCCGGCCCGCGCGAACGGCCCAGGTCGAACCCGCGGGCGTCGCGCAGCGGCGACTCCACCTCGTAGTCCCACCGGGTGCCCCGCGCCCGCGGCATCCCGGTGCCGGCCGCATACGCGAGCACCGCCTGGGTGGACGTGACGATGGGGTTGGCGGTGCGGTCGCCGGGTGCGGAGATTCCGTACTCGACCTCGGTGCCGATGATGCGCTGCATGCCGCCGAGCCTAGTGCGGGGCCGTCACAGGTACTGCCCCGTGCTCGTCTCCGTGTCGATCGCGCGGCTGGCGCTGGACGACTTGCCCGTCACCAGCGTGCGGATGTACACGATCCGCTCGCCCTTCTTGCCGGAGATCCGCGCCCAGTCGTCGGGGTTGGTGGTGTTCGGCAGGTCCTCGTTCTCGCTGAACTCGTCGACGATGGAATCGAGCAGGTGCTGGATGCGCAGGCCCGGCGTGCCCGTCTCGAGCACCTCCTTGATGGCGTACTTCTTGGCCCGGTCGACGATGTTCTGGACCATCGCGCCCGAGTTGAAATCCTTGAAGAACAGCACCTCCTTGTCGCCGTTGGCGTAGGTCACCTCGAGGAAGCGGTTGTCCTCGCTCTCGGCGTACATGCGGTCGACGACGCGGGTGATCATCGTGGACACGCAGGCGGTGCGGTCGCCGCCGAACTCGGCGAGGTCGTCGGCGTGGATGGGCAGCTCGTCGGTGAGGTACTTGGAGAAGATGTCCTGCGCGGCCTCC
>CAZDSL010000467.1:0-2304 GCA_964507655.1 uncultured Mycobacteriaceae bacterium
CAGTACGGCTGTCCGCGAACGCCGCGATCGCGGCGACGACGACGAGGAACGTCCGCACCGACACCTGGTGGTGCCTGCGCAGGCGCTCGCCCTCGGGGGTGCGGATCGCCCACCGGACCTGGTTGAGCCAGTCACGCCGGCCGGTCCAGGCGTTCACGGTGGTGTAGGCGCCGTCGTCGAGCGGCAGCATGAAACTCTCGCCGCGCTGGTCGGCGGCTAACCCTTCGAGCCTCCGGACTCGCTGCTTCGCGGCCGCGAGAGCGTCGGCGAGCGTGTCGTCGTGGGTTGTTGAATCTGGATCAGGGTGTGCGCTACCCTGAGACGTACCAGGCAAGGTAAGTCCCCCTCGGGGATGGAGAGACCGATTGGCGTTGGTTCTCTCGACTTTTTGGAAGACCCCGGCGTTCCCGCGCCGGGGTTCTTCTTTTATCTGCGGTGGCTCTGCGTCACGCTGTCAGTAGGTGGGGCTCCTCCCTGCCACGCTCTCTGATGAGGTCCGGCCGCCCGAGATGGGCGGCGACCAGGTCCACGATGTAGGGGCCTGCGCCAGTGATTCCCTCATCGGCGCACGCCCGGACCAGGGCGTCACGCAGCTCGACCGGTAGACGCACCATGACCGCGTGCCGGTCGCCCTTTGGATGCTGTGCCATAGGTCCTCCAGGTCTGCAGGCGTAACTGTTACACGGCCAGTGTTGCGGAAGCGGCCGCCAGGGTGTGGGAGGCGCGCCGGACGGCGACGAAACCAAGGATGACACAGATGTAGATGGAAAGCTACATTTCTTTGAGGCGTGCCGCGCGTGTCGCGACGGCCCGGGCCCACGTGTCCGCCACGTGATCGACGCTGAGGCCGTACAGGGAGGCGAGGCCTTCGACGATGGCGGCATCCACTGACAGGCGCCCCTTCTCGATCCGCATGAGCTTGTTAGGGGAGAGTCCGAGCGCCTGTGCCGCATCGATCTGGGTGTACCCCGCCTCGACGCGCAGGTCCGAGAGTGTGAGCTGGTCTTCTCGGATCGCCAGGAGGTCCGCCGGCGTGACATGGAGGGCTTGCGCGATTCGGACGAGGGTGGGTGGCGTCGGTGCTGTACGCCCCGTCTCCCAAGACCACACGGTGCTGACCGAGGCGCCCACCAGGTCGGCAAGATCGTCGGTGCCGAGGCCACGGGCGATCCGCAGGCGGCGGACGGTGGCTCCAGAGAACCCGCGCACCGTGTTGCGTGCCACCTCCACCCCTTCCTTGCTGGTGTTTTCGTACTCGTCGTCGCAGATCATCTTGCATGCCTCCGGTCGAAACTGTGCACGGTCACTGTTGCTATTGTAGAATGAAAGATGAAATGCAAAGCTCGGATGGTGCCATAGGGCGACCCAGGACCGGCCGCCAGCATGAGTTGGCGACTGAGGAGCGTTGTACGATTCCCGCGGATTACTGTCCGCCGAACGGGACAGGGTCGCGGGACACCTTGGGAGGGGTTGAGAGCCCGTGCAGACGTAAGAGGTAGATCGCCCCCCGAGTGCGTTGTGGTTGACGCCTACAGCACTCGGGGGGCGGGGGAGAGCCCCGCAGGCACATGGTGGTGAGACACCAGCGGCTGCGGTGCTGCCGAGTTCCCGTAACCAGCGGAAACCCCTTTTTCAAGCGGGGGAGTACGCGGTACGTCCCGGCATTCGCGAGTGTACTGCCAGCGGGTGCCCGACGACGCCGTGCGACTCCTCATGGATGACAAGGAGAAGTGCACGTGAGTGGTCAGCACAGTCGGGCAGTGCGGCGCCGTGCCGCGGTGGTGTCGACGTTCGTGACGACGGCAGCGCTGCTGGCGTCATCTCCGGTGGCGGCGGCCGCGCCGCTGGTTCATCGGGTTCCGGCGGCCGATGTGGGTGCCGACGAGACGACCGTGCAGCCCGGCCTCGGAGGTGGAGACGGTGATACGGCGGGTGTGCAGCCGGGCCTCGGCGGCACCGATGAGCCCACCCCGCCGCCGCCCCCCGCCCCGTCGCCGGCTCCGTCGCCGCAGCCCGAGACCGTCGGTGATGCCGATACGTGGTTGCCGGCCCCGGCCCCGATTGCCAATGCGCCCATGCGCGATGCACCGGACTACCTCGACGCCGGCGGAACGGGGCAGACCCAGCAGGTCGGCAACGCTCCTGTTGCCCCGTCTGGTGACGCGGCCGCACAGCAGGGTGCTGGCGTGGAGTCGACGCCTGCGCCCGCCGCCGATGGTGGGGATGCGGTCACCGATACGGGCGTTGTTCGCCCGATCCGCCCGCCCGAGGGAAAGCTGCGCATCGGCTTCTACCAGTCGGACA